>CATPBY010000027.1 GCA_955652845.1 uncultured Terriglobales bacterium
GGCATGGGACGCACCGGCCGCAACTTTGCGATGGAACATTGGAACGTAGCCCCAGACATTCTGATCGCCGCCAAGGGACTGTCAAGTGGCTACGCTCCGTTAGGCGCAGTCATCGCCAGCAGAAAAGTTGTCGATGCAATTTCGGCAGGCTCAGGCGCTTTTCTTCATCGGTTGACCTTCAACGCACATCCGGTTTCGCTGGCTGCGGGGCGCGCGGTGTTGCAGTATCTCGACATGCTCAGACTTGTTAAAGCCGCGAATTCCACTCAAGAGGCGACTGCGGCCACGAAGCTGAAAAAAGCGCTGGAGAGGTTGCTCGACTTGGAGATTGTTGGGGATGTACGCGGCATCGGTTTGCTGTGGGGTGTGGAGTTCGTCTCCGACCAACAGACAAAGAAGCCTTTTGCTCCAGAAATGAACTTTGCCGGACGAGTAGGACAAGCGGCGGCCAAACGCGGACTGCTCGTTTATCCCATGCAAGGATGTGTCGATGGAAGGTCAGGTGACCACCTGCTGATCGCTCCGCCAGCGGTGATCACAGAGGAACAGATCGAGTGGTCGGTCGAGCAGTTGCGGAGTGCTATTCACGAGAGCGACAAGGCACAGACGCCATAAGCTAATCCAGCGGCTCGCAGCTCGAACTTGCGATGGCGATGTCCTAAGAAGGCAGAAATCCGGATTGGGCGAACCCGCTCTAAATCATGCCCAGGCCCCGAAAACCTCTTGGATTAAGCTCAAAGATGGGTTATCTTGGCCGACACGGAAGCGGGAACCGGAAGACGCCGAACAGAAGATTCAATACCCAAGCTCCGATTTTCAGCGAATGTATAGCGTGACGCATTCGCCGGAGTCGGGCGTGGGTCAGCCGAACTGCTCAGGTGAGGCGCGAATCGCCCTGTTGTGAAGGTCGCCGAGCTTGGCGGCTGATGTTTCGAAAGTTCCCCGAGGGCTCCCAGCCATGAAATCTCCTCTTTATTTTTATTTGCTCACGGTTCTGGTAGCAGTATGTCTGTGCGCGCCAGTTTGCCTTCACGCTCAACACCTGAGCGGGGATGGCGCTGCCAAGGCTCCATCGGAAACTTCAGGCAAACAGGCCTCGAAGCAGCGGACGCCGTCGTCCGCTGGTGAACTCGTCATTCCTGGCCCGCTTCGTTCATTTCAGCGTATGGCGGCTATCAGCCAGAAGAGTTCGCCGGAAGAAGTACTTCCGCTGCTTGCCCGCCAGGTCTTCTCCGAAGGTTATCGGGCTGGCAGGCAAACGGAGTATCTGATTTTACTCAGCCGGTATGTCAATCAGGCTCGCGAATTAACAAACCTTGCCGGTGAGAACAGAACAATTCGGATTTCCAATTGCGATGAAGCGAGAACACTGCTTCCCATACTTGGCTACCGCTTCGCACGCGACTGCGGACAAAGCGGCAGTTTCCTGGTGACGGCCGACCCGGAAAAGGCCTTCGTCACCATAGATTCTGGTTTTCCTCTACCCGCCCTCGAAGAAGCCATGCAGGCCGGCCAGCCATTTATTTATCCGTTCCCTTCCTCGCAGGTGCCACTGTTATTTTCGCAGGCGGATTGGATAGCTGCCAGCAAAGAGGAAAGCAAGGGCACGCACGACCTGGTCGACGCACTCCTGCGTGACCCCGCCTTAGCTCGTCTTTATTGGGCTCTGGCTCGCACTGATGCGGAAACCAGAGGTGATTTGAAGCAGTCAATTGGTCTGGCGAAACTGCTGCCCTTCGCGGCCGTGCTCGATTTTTACGGAAGCCATATAAGCGTCCGTTCGGGGCGCGTTGTAGTGCCTGGAGGACCGGCAGCAGAACCGGTTTGGAAAGATTTGGTGGGAGCGAGCCCTGATTCACCGGCTGAGTTTGTTCCCCGGCTGCTGGCCAAGGACAAGGGTTGGCTGGCCGCATACTTCGATGCTCTTGCGCGGGTTAGTCAGACACAGCAGGCGCACTTTACAGAGGCACACCGGTTGAAGCATTTCTACGAAGCTTTTCGCGCGCCGGATTCCGCCGCCGATGCTGCCAGGCCGGTTTTTCGTCCTTCGCCTGGACTTCTGCTCCTGGTGACCCGCATGCAGTGGGAGCCATCGGGAGATCCTCACATCCCCGGAAATCTGGAAGTGTGGAAGGAAATCTTCCGGCAGAAAACCGATTCCAAAATTATTCGGGAGTGGGGCAAGAGAGCCAATCACTGGAGCCATCCCGAGCAACTGGTGGAAGCGCTGTTCGCCGTTTCCCGATCGGATACAGAACTGGGGCCCCTGCAAGCCTACCTGATGTTGAGCGAACTGGATAACAAGCGATCACGGGAAAAGCGGTTGAGTCCTGAAGTTGTCCAGCTAATGGGCAGTAAGTTTGCTCAATTCAGCAATCAGTACCTTATCTTTTCCGAGTTTCCAGATCTGAGCGATGCATCCATCACTCGCTTTCTTAGCGTGGCCGAGGCCATAGACAAGATTCCGAACCATACGCTGCGTGGCAATGCCATGGGCACCTTCCAGGCCGCGATAGGTCTTTGGCAAATTCTGGCTCGTCAGGGTGAGATCTCCGGCGCTGCGCTCAATGATTCCTGGCAGGGCGTGATTAAGCCATTCGGCAAGATTGGCTCTTCCAATCAGCTGTTCGATGCCGGTCGCGACTCGCTCAGGGAGCTGCTGATGGCTTCAACCGGGAAACCCCGAGGGTCGCAGGATGAACTCATTGATATGCTTGCCGGCCCCAAGCAGGCAAGCCCGGAAGGTCAGCGCGTTCATGAGGAGCTGGCCAGCGGAATTCGAGCAGTGCTGGACGGCCAGCGCCTGGTTTCGCTGGACACGCTGATAGCGCTGGGCGAGGGCTTAAGCGAAATGGCGCACGGGGCGCCTGTGGGCGACAGGTTAGTTCCACTGGCTGCAGAGCTTCGCGAATTCGAGATGCCGCGCCCGATCTTCAGTGGAAGTGAGAGGACGCAATGGGCGGCGGGAATTTATAACAATCGCCACACTGAATTACAGATGCGGACGGATCTGGTGAAGATGATCAAGTCCCCCGCTTCATCCGGGCAACTGGAAGAGGCTCGCGGTCAACTTGCCCCATTCCTCCGAGATACTTTGGTAGGGCTGAATTACGCTTATTATGAGCCGCCTGGGGCTCAGGTACTGCATCACAATCCACTTTTTGTCCGCTCCCATGACTTCGCCGGGGAAACGGTTTCAGGCGTGGAGCGGCTGTGGCAGGCGCCCCAGATGTTTGGTGAGGGATCTCCGGCGGGCGGCGGCGCGCATCTTGTAGGCTCGCTGGCCGATTTGCCCTATGTTCTCGCTCAAGTGGAACAGGATTTTATTGCGCCGGAAAACGTCCAGGCTTTGATCTGGAGGGAATTGGTCCCGGGTCTGTTGAGCAGCTCTACCTTGCCCCGCTGGTGGGGGGTCAGCCGGAATGAACTCCACGCCATCACCCTTTACCAGAAGTCTGGGGAAGAGCTTTTGACGGCATCCATGGGAAATGAAAAGCTGCGAGCCGAGGTGTTGAATATCCTTTCGGACCGTATGGTGCCGCAACGGGCGGAACGGGTGGAGCGAGCCCTGCGGGCTGGACGTCTGGAAGAACTGATCCCTCGATTGATGCCCGCCGATACGTTCTATTTGGCCGCGGAGTATCGCCGGAGGTTTCCCGAAGAGACCGATTCCTTCGGATCCGCAGGTCATGAACTGGACACGCTGTGCCGCAAGTATCCGGCAGAACTCACCTGGGAGCGCCTGTCGCACGACTTCGGGGTGCCTCATCCGATCCTCGCCCAAAGTTATGCCCGCGAATTGCTGAACCTGAAACCATTTCCTGCATTCGAGGGATATTCCAGCCGGCTTCTGGCGGAATCGTGGGACTCCAGCAACTTGTATTGGGCCCGGTTGGCGGACGAGATGGGCTATTCCCCTGTGGTGTTAAACCGCCTGGTTCCGCAACTGACGCGCCGCATGATCGAGAAAATTTTTGCTACCGATTTTGAAGATTGGCCGGCAATACTTCGTGCCATGCAGGAGACCGGGGAGGAGTTTCGCCAGGGCAAGATTGCTCTGGCCTCGGCAGGCGGCACAGTCTCCCGCCCCTAGCCAGGCTTTTAAAAGCCAGGAAGGGTGTTTCAAGAGATTCTGTAGGAACAACTCGAACACTATGGCAAAAAAAACTTTTCTCTTTCCAGGAGTAATTTCAGGGCTCGTGTTGTTCTCTGCGACCATGGCGCTGGCGCAGGAAGGGGAACATCACATACGGGTCACGGTTGACTTGGTTCAGTTGAATGTAGCAGTCACCGACAACAAGGGGAATTATGTCACCGGGCTCCGCCCCCAGGACTTCGCCATCAGCGAGGACCGTATTCCGGAAACCATCGCCACCTTTGGGGAGGGCAACGAGCCGGTTCGCCGGCTGGTTGACATACCCGCGCCCGGTGACAACAAGGCTGCAGTTCCAACAGAGGCCCCAGCGCCTGATTCCAGTCCGCGACCTGCGACTGGAGACGCGCCAACCACCCTGGGATCGCTGGTGGCGGGCGCTAACGTTTTCATTCTTTTCGACACCAGCAACTATATGTATCGCGGGTTCGTGTTCGCGCAGGACGCGATCGCTGATTTCGTCCGCTCGCTGGAGAGCGCAGACCGAGTGGCCTTTTACTCTTACAGCCGCGACCTTTCCCGCGCCGCCCCTCTCACTTCCGACCGCTCGCATGTCTTACGCGGAGTCCGAACCACCGTGGCCGGCGACGATGCCGCACTCTACAACTGCCTCTTACTGACTGTGAAAGATGCGGCGCAATACACCGGAAGAAAAGTCGTGGTGGTTTTCTCTAACGGACCCGACAATGCCAGCATGGTTCCTCCCGAGGATGTCGCCGAACTGGCGCAGTCCACCGGAACCGCGATTTATATGATAAGCACCCAGGAAGCCAAGCTGGAACCGGTTTCCACCGCGGTGTTCGAGCGCATGACCACCGCCACCGGCGGCAAGGCCTATTTTGCCAAAACCTGGAGAGACGAAAAACGGGCCTTCGCCTCGATCCGCGACGACCTGGCCCATCTTTATTCGCTCAGCTACTATCCGCAACCAAATCCCAATCGCGGATGGCGGGCAATCACGGTAAAGTTGGTAGGCGAGCGCTTGAAGAAATACCACATACGAACACGCGATGGGTACCGCCTGCAGCCGGCTCGATTCTCGGCGGCGGGCACCGCAGAGCCTGCCTCGCAGTCAGTGGCGCGTTAGGCTGATCTCTTATCGTCTACCTTGCGCAAGATACGCGCTAAGGAGTCGCTCGCATCGGGAAGGCCTTTGCCGAGTTCCGGGCAAATTCGAAGCGCAATAGCCATTCACTCGCAACCTTCCGGCCATCGACTTCGGCAGGTGAAAATTCCCAGCGGCGGGCAGCTTGCAGAGCGCGACTGGCGAAGTATTTGCTGGGTCCGGGTGAATCCAATGTCGCTGATGTAACGCTGCCTGACGGGTCCACCGCGACCTTTACCCTGACTCTGACCGTGCCTTGTATGGTGCGCAACGCTCCTTGGGAAACCTCAGGCGACACTTGCTGAAGCACTTCGCCGTGAACTATATGGCCGGAGGGCAGGTTGGCCGCTGTCACTGGCCGAAGGGCGGCAACCGCAGATGTTTTTGCCTTGGGACTCGTTTTCGAGTCGCTCGAAACCGCGACAGGTGGTCGAGACTCAGGCCCTACGGGGCCGGTCTTGGCTTGAGGCTCAACTTTGGCCGGTTGGACCGTCACTGCAGTGACGGGCTGCGGTTCCTGACCACGGTTGAGCAGTCTTGGACCTGCCAACGCCGCCAACACCAGGCAGGCTGCAACCAGTGGAATCATATAACCCCATTTGGCAAAGGCCGCGGGAGTCTTTTCAGTCACAAGCGGAGGCCGAGCCGAAGACGGCGGCTCGAACTGCTTCGCGATTTCGGCGACAGTCCATCGCTCCTTCGGGTTTCGCCGCAGGCAGTGGCTCGCGATGCTGCGAAACGGCTCTGGTAAAGCCGAAGGCAGGACTGGATCCCCGGGCTCCGTTTTTTTCCATAGAGGCAATCGCTGAGTCAGCGTTTCGACGATTGTCATACCGAGCGACCACACGTCGCCTTCCGCTGAGACCGTTCCGTTTGTGGCTTCAGGTGCATCGTAAACCCCAGCCAGCTTGCCCTTAATCCCGGCCGGCCGGGTGAGGCTATCGCTCGAGAGTTTCAACTGCTCAGCAACCGCCATGACGTTCGCGGGTTTGATGTGCCCGTGAACCCAGCCCTGGCTCTGAACATATGCCAGTACAGCCAGCAAAGGTTCGAGCATATCGCGTTCTTCCGACTCTGAAAGCGGGCGCTGTGGAACAACTTCTGCCAGGTTTTCTTCAGCGTATTCACTCACCACATACACCAGCGCGCTGCCTCCAAGCTGTGAGCGGCCAGCCTGATAGAGGCGAAGTAAGTGCGGATGTGACAACTTTGAGGTCTGTTCCCAGAGCGAAAGCCTTAAATCAGCATTCCTGGGGTCGGTAAAAACGAGTTTGATGGCCGCTTTTTGATGTTCCGCTCCTCGTTCGGTAAGGAATACAGCGCTGTGTTCGGAGCCACCCAAATATCGCCGCAAAGGGAATCGTCCATCAATGACTTGTCCCTCCAATTGTTTCCATTCCTTGGTCATTTCGCCTCTAGGTATCCGGCAATCTTCCGAATGCTAGCCTTACCAGGGAAATACTGATGAAGTTTGTCAAACGCCTGGATAGGTGTTGCTGGTAACAACCGTTTTACCACACCGCCAGCGACGGATTAAGTCCAGCAGTCGAATCGGTGGTGGGTCTTCGCGACTCCGGCCCAACCGAGCGATCTGCCAACGGAAGCCTTTTCAACCGCTGAAGAGGTGAGCGAGGCTAAGGTGACAAGCGAAAGCAGGGTTCCTACGGCTGCGAGGAAACGAATCATGCTTCTCTCCGCGTTTTGAGATAGCGAAGGGCGCGGCTTTTATCTCGGATCAGTAAATTCTATGCTCGCCGGGCACGCAAAGCAACGCCCTAAAGACGTGCCGCCGGCGTGCCCGACCGGGCATCAGCGGATGTGACAAACGCCTGTTTCAGCGTACTATTTCCGGATCTGGAGTTCGCTGGAAGGGAATCGAGATAGTTGGCGCAGCGCCCTGCTAAGCAGTTTTTTGCCTCATTTGGCCACGATCAATTTCCGGGGTCATGGGAGTTGGATTCAGCACGCCTTCGGCGGTTATCCGGCTGGCTTTACAGATTTCTGTCCCCACCTTCGCCAAAGCCTCGTCAACACGATCCGGCGCATCCGCCGATATCACCGAACTGGCAGCCAAGGTGAAAAGCAGGGCATCTTCCTGCTTGTCGAAGTAAAGAACCACCTGACTCGCTGCCATGGTGACGTACCTCCCGATTGGTCTACCAGAACAATATAGGACGGTTTCGGCGACCTTCGAGGGTACTCTCTTGATGCCTCGCGACACGGAAGGACAGATCGGCGAGGTTCGCGGCGCGCGCAATGAAAATGCTACATTGAAACATCCATGTCTTCGCCTGAATCCCGCTTTGTTAAGGCCTGCAAGGCTCAACCAGTCGATCGGACGCCGGTCTGGTTGATGCGCCAGGCCGGACGCTATATGCCGGAATACAGGGCTGTCCGAAAACAATATTCGCTGCTTGAAATCTGCAAGAATCCGCAAGTGGCGGCAGAAGTAACTGTAACCGCAGCGGAAGCGCTGGGCGTCGACGCGGCTATCATCTTTGCCGATCTCCTGCTCCCCCTCGAGGTGATGGGCCTGCCATTTCATTTCTCTCCTGGGGAGGGTCCGGTGATCGAGCAGCCGTTAAGAGAAGCCGGCCATGTGGCTCGGCTCCGCACAGATAGAGCTGCCGATTTGGGATACGTTTCAGAGGCCATTCGATTGGTCGGCAAGCATTTCGGAAACCGCTTACCTGTGATCGGCTTCTGTGGCGCACCGTTTACCCTGGCAAGCTACATGATCGAAGGGGGCAGCTCCCGAAATTATCTCCATACCAAGAAAATGATGTATCGATCGCCAGCAATTTGGGCGGACCTGATGCTTAAACTGGTCTCGGTCCTCTCCGAATATGCCAGGGATCAGGTGGCCGCCGGGGCCGACGTTATTCAGATTTTCGATAGCTGGGTGGGATGCTTGAGTGTGGAAGACTATCGTAGTTATGTGCTGCCATCTACGACTGAACTGGTGCAGGAACTACGCAAAACCGGTGCGCCGGTAATTTACTTTGCCACTGACAGCGCCACGCTTTTGCGCTCAATGAAGCAAACCGGAGCAGATGTGATCGGCCTCGATTGGCGGATTCCGCTTGACGAAGGGTGGAACAGCATTGGGTCCCGCGGCGCTGTGCAGGGCAACCTGGATCCCATACTGTTGTTCGCGGACTGGGACACGCTGAAATGCCGGACCGAAGATATTTTACGTCGCGCCGGCGGACGTTCGGGCCACATCTTTAATCTCGGTCATGGCATTCTCCCGGAAACGCCGGTTGAGAATGTAAAAGCCCTGACTAGGTTTGTGCAGGAGTATTCAGTCAGCAGCTAAGACTGAAAACTGACATCCGAGAACCGGGGCATGCAACGCTGATCAGACACCGGATAGGAATTCCCGGTAAAAGGACTAGCTTGACTCCACAATCGGTTCCGCCCAAAACCGCAGTTCTTCTGCTGGCTCACGGCAGTCCGGACTCGGTGGATGAAATTCCGGAATTCCTGGCCAAAATCACTCAGGGGCGCGCCGTTCCGGCGGAGGTAGTGGAAGAAGTAAAGCATCGCTATGGGTTGATTGGGAGGTCTCCGCTTACTGAACTAACGCGGCGACAAGGAGAGGCGCTGGCCCGCGAGTTGGAATTGCCTGTCTACGTCGGCATGCGGAATTGGAAGCCGTTCATTGCAGATACGCTGGCAGCCATGCAGGGGGATGGAATTCAACAGGCTGTCGCCATCTGCCTTGCGCCGCAGAATTCGCAAACCAGTGTAGGACTCTATCGCGCCGCGCTGACGTCAGCTGGTGAAGCTCCATTCGCCATCAATTTTGTCGATTCGTGGCACGACCATCCTCTGCTGATTAAGGCCTTCGGGGAGAAATCGCGGGTGGGATGGGAGCTTGCATGCCGGGAGATGAAGACCAAAGTTCCTATCATCTTCACCGCGCATAGCGTCCCCCAGCGCACCATTGCGCAAGGCGATCCTTATGAGAATCAGGCAAAGGAAACGGCAGCACTGGTGGCGCAGAAATTATCGCTTGCAGCGGAGGCTTGGACATTCGCATTTCAGAGCCAGGGGATGTCGGGAGGAGCCTGGCTCGGGCCAACGGTTGAAGCCACCATCACAGGATTAAAGGAAAGAGGCCATGGCGGCGTTTTCATTCAACCTATCGGGTTTTTATGCGATCACGTCGAAGTTCTGTATGACATTGATATTGGGTTTAAACGGTTCGCGGAAAGCATAGGTATGCGCCTGTGGCGAGCCGAGTCGCTCAATGACTCGCCTCTACTGATCGCCGCTCTCGCCGATGTAGCTTTAAACCGGATTTCCGCATTTGCCACTAAGGTTTAGAGCCCAATGCTAGCTAGCGATAATATTAACCATGAAACGCATCGCCATCATTGGCGGCGGCATCTCCGGCCTCTCCGCCGCCTTCGCTCTCGAAGAACACCGCCGTGCCGGCATACCGGTGCAGTATGTCCTTTACGAAGCCAGTCCGCATCTGGGTGGGGTAGTCGTTACCGAACAAGTGCAAGGCTGCGTGGTGGAGGCGGGGCCTGATTCCTTCCTCACCGAAAAGCGATGGGCAGCTGATTTATGTCGGCGCCTCGGATTGGGCGATCAGCTCATTGGTTCCAACGATAGCGCAAGGAAAACATACATCCTGATAAACGGACGATTGGTAGGAATTCCAGACGGCCTGACGTTTATGGTTCCCACCAGGCTTGTTGCAACCGCTTTGTCGCCATTGTTTTCCCTGCGCACCAAGATGCGCATCGCTGGTGAGTGGTTGCGCCGTCCGGGGGAAGCTTCGACGGACGAAACTGTGGCCGCGTTTGTGGAGCGCCATTACGGCCCGGAAATGGTAGAACGTCTGGCCGACCCCTTGCTCGCAGGAGTATACGGAGGCGACGCCTCTTGTCTCAGCATGCGTGCCGTGCTCCCTCGGTTTGTAGAGATGGAACACAAGCACGGCAGTCTGGGCCGCGCAATATTGGCGGCCCGTAAGAGCTCTCAATCGTCTCCGGTGCCACCCCTCTTTACTTCGCTCAAGGGTGGAATGCAGAAGATGGTGGATACGCTTGTGGCAAATTTGGATTCTTCATCACTTCGGCGCAGCCTGGCGGTGGGGAAAATCCAATCTGAAAATAGCGGGTGGACTGTTTCGGCGGGTGGGCAGGCTGACCGCTACGATGGGGCTATCCTCGCCGTGCCTGCAGCAACGGCTTCGAAGCTGTTGTGCTCTCAACAGCCGGATCTCGCATCTGAACTTCGGGGGATCCAATACACTTCATCGGCAACGGTCGCCATGATCTACGACCAGGATGTACGGCAGTCTTTGCCTCGCGGTTTCGGATTCCTCGTGCCCCGAAGTGAAGGAAAACGAATGCTTGCCTGCACATTTGTTCATAACAAGTTTCCGAATCGTGCTCCTGACGGTCGCGCTCTCATCCGATGCTTTCTGGGCGGCTCGCGCGATGAGCCGATTCTTGAATTGGCGGACGATGAAATCCTGCGGCTGGTGCGAGAGGAACTGCGGCTGATCCTGCGCCTCACCAGCGAGCCGCTGTTTACTCGGGTTTATAAATGGAGAGGAGTAATGGCGCAGTACAACGTGGGACACCTGGAGCGGCTGGAACGGGTTGAACGTCTCCGGCGGCAGGTGCCAGGATTATCCCTTGCTGGAAATGGATATCGCGGAATCGGCGTATCCGACTGCGTTCGCTCCGGGCAAGAGGCGGCGGAACAAGTAGTGGCCAATGCTGGACTGGCCCCCGCTCTTCGGCACACAGATTAGGAACAAACGCATGATGCCATGGGCCATCCTGTCTTAAATTACCCCCGTAACCTTTCGTAACCACTCTACGGTTGCGGAAACAAGTCGTTTGATTCAGGGTTAACAAGATGGAATGAATTCCTGGGGATAGAACTATGCACAAACGACTTTCAGCTGCCGCATTGATGCTATTCGCATTTTCGTTTACGTTGGCGCAAGAACAAAAAGCACAGCCGGGCGCGCACGACATGTCGAACATGAATATGTCCAGTATGGATGCGCCGAACTCCCGCGCCTCCGATATGCACGACATGCCCGGAATGGGCGACGGCAGCGCTCACGCCATGCACTCCATGGAAGGGCATCACATGGACATGGGCCCTCACATGAAGATGACCGCGCTCCGCGATATGAGGCCCGGAGACCAGGAAAAGGCCGATCAGATCGTCGACTCGGCGCGCAAGGTCGCGGCGAAATACGGCGACTATAAAACCGCGCTGGCTGATGGGTTCAAGATTTTCATGCCGAACCGGACGCAAAAACAATATCACTTCACCAATTATTTGTACGCGTTTGAAGCCAGCCGGCAGTTTAATCCTGATCATCCGACATCGTTGCTGTACGAGAAACATGGCGACGACTACAAACTTATCGGGGTGATGTATACAGCTCCCAAGGACTCCAGCGAGGATTTACTCGATTCGCGAATTCCTCTCAGCATCGCCCAGTGGCATGCTCACGTCAACCTGTGCATGCCTCCGCGAGATCAACGCAATTCAGCCGGAATGCAGAATTCGAAATTCGGGCTAGGCGGCGCCATCGCCACGAAAAAAGACTGCGATGCCGCCGGGGGAAAGTTCGGGCCACAGATTTTTGGATGGATGGTCCATGTTTACCCGTTCGAGCAGAAGCCGGAAGACATCTGGTCGGTCGAACGCCAGGGTCACAGCCATGACCATATGGACTGAGTTATAAAGCAGGCGCTCCGCAATTGAACGGCGCTCAGCCACTGTGTTTTTTGAACTACTCCTGCTGTAGCAAGCGTGTTGAAAAACGAAATCGACGGTCGTCTCGCGGTCAGGCCTGCCTACCCGTAAAATTGAGATCTAGGCGCTTGCTGAGCTTGCAGCGCCGTCGACTTCGTTTCTTCAAACTCGGCGAATCGCGTGATAGATCACCAAAAAGAGCACCGAACCGATCACGGCGACCAAGAGGCTATACAGATTCAATCCGGTCACGCCAGCTGCCCCGAATCTGTTGAACAGCCATCCTCCCAGGACCGCGCCAACGATCCCTAAAAGAATGTCAACGATTACACCCTCGCCAGATTTGTTTACGATTTTGCTTCCGATGAACCCCGCAATCAAACCCAGCACGATCCAGGCCAAAATTGACATTTGAGTCTCCTTTCTGTTTCGGCAGTCGGCGCAGTATAGATTGCGGGACAGAGGAAAGCCAGAAGTTAAATGTGGACCCTCCGCAAGACGACTGGGCCTTTACCCAGGCCGTCGCTGGCGCGTTTTCCAAAAAATATAAACGGGGACGCCAGTGGCCAGCATGGCAACTCCGATGGCAGCATCCCTCGGAGTAAAAATGATCACATTCACGACTAAACCAAAAGCAGAGAGAACGAAAACCAAAGGCGTCCACGGATAGCCCGGAACCAAGTAGGATTTCGAACCACTGGGAAACCTGGTGCGATGAACGAAGACGCTGGCGGCTCCCAATCCGTAGAAGATCCAGGCAACGAATATGGTGTACTTGATAAGTTCGTGGAACTTGCCTGCGCAAGCGAGTAGGACTGACCACATACCCAGGGCCACAATGGCATACGCCGGCGTATGAAAAACCGGGTGAACTTCAGACAGCTTGCGAAAGAAAAGTCCGTCCGACGCCATGGCGTACAACACACGTGGGGCGGTCAGCAAGACACTGTTCAGCGAGCTGAATACCGCGATCAGAATGGTCAATGCGATGAGTTTGGCGGCCGCCGGTCCAAGAACAGCTGCGAAAGATGAAGCAGCAATTGTGTCAGTATCGGCAGCCCGCGCGGGACCAAGCGCGGCCAGGTATCCGAGGTTTGCTAATAGATATAGTCCCGCTACAAACAGGACGCTCGAGAAAAGTGCCCGCGGAAAATTTTTCTGCGGCTCCAACGTCTCTCCCGCGGTATAGGTGACAAACTGCCAGCCTTCGTAAGCCCACAGGACGGGAACCATTGCCAGGCCGAACTTTGAGACCATACTAGCGCTTCGGTTCCCAGGCCAGAGCGCGCTGGGGATCGCGCTGTATTCTCGCCCCAACAGCAATAGAACCGCACAGACTCCGAGGGTCAATAGAATCTTTATAAGTGTGGTCCAATTCTGCAAATCTGAGCCGGACCGCGTTCCCCGGACATTAACCGCGACCACAACGCCGATTACGAGAATAGACACCATCTTGGCTTCCCAGAAATTCAGTGGGACAACGGCGTTCAAGTAATTGCTAAAAGCTACGGCCAGAGATGCCACTGTGCCGCTTGCAATAGCCAGAAACATCGACCATCCATAAAGAAATGCAGGCAGCGAACCAAAGCAATCGCGAATGTAAACGTACAGGCCTCCAGATTCGGGCTTTGCCACCGCAAGTTCTGCGTACGTCATTGCGCCTAACCAGGAGAGCAGGCCACCGGCAATCCACACCAGCGCGGCCAGACCCACTGAGTTGTCTACCTGTCGCAGGATGACGCTCGGAACAAGGAATATGCCGGAGCCTATCACGGAACCGATAACCAGCAGGACCAAGTCGCGCAGGCCCAGTGTTCGAACCAGTTTACCGGGAGTAGCACTCTGGCTTTCGGCCCCCGAAAGCTTTCTCGCCATAGTCTTTTATTCTTAGTGGACCCTGTCTCCATAGATGGAGACCGCATTATCGTGGAGGTATCCATGGGCCATCTTCAGAGCTTCAGCTTCGCTGACTTCGCCCATGGAAATCATTTCAGCCAGGGCCGCGGCAAGCGCGCTACGCGCGGTCTGAATGCCCAGCCAGTAGCTCTCTTCCGCACCGAGAACCTGATTGTAGGGGAAGGCGTCAGTGCCGAAGGTGATCTTATCGGGAAAGGTCTCCAGCCACTGCTTCAGAGACTCTTTCATGGCGGAAGGGTACATCACGACCTCCATCAATGAGGAGTCCATGTACACGTTCTTCGCTGCGGCGAGCCATATCGCTTCGCGTTCATAAGGATAGCCGCCATGAATCATCACAAAAATTGTGCTGGCATAGCGAGGATCGCGGAGAACATTCTCGAGATTAAAAATATTGCCCTCAGACATGCTGAAATAGTCGCCGATACCGACCGCGGTATGGATGTGCACAGGAAGATGGAGCCGGCCGCCCTCACGAACTAAATAGCGGAAGATATAGTCCTGAAAGTTGCGATACTCGGACTGGCTGGGCACCCCGCCAGCAACATATTTACGGTAGATCGTTTCGGCCTGCTCACGCGAGGGATCACCGAACTTCATGGAGCGAAAATACGCGACTTCAAACTTCTGAGCAATTGCGCCCTTCTTCATATTGTCTTCCAGAGTGCGGGTAACGAAAGTCAGGTAATCGTTGAAACTCTCGGGCAGCTTGCTTATGCCCTCCTGTTGCATCCAGCGGTGCAGCATTTTTTCCTGGAGCGGAATGTAAACCCCCTCGTCGGGATTACGAGAGCGCTCATTCTGGTTATTGAACGGCCACATGAACGAGTCGGAAAAGAACACCCAAACGAAGCGCCTGGGATTGAGATAGTCGCCCATCATGGCGCGGTTGGCAACGCTTTGCTCGATATTGAGCTTGTCCAGAATGTCGTCAAAATAAGCGGGACCTCGCGTCTTTTTCAATTCGAGCTTTTTGTCAATCAACCATTTCGCGTGCTCCGCCGATAGATCATCGTACGGGTAGCCGAAGAGAGCTTTCGCGGCCGCGACCAGTTCAGGATTGGTCTCGCGTTCTCGCAAAGCAGCGCTGCCGCCCGGAGGCGATGCCATGGCATCCACGTCGGGATCGTCGTAGAAACCGGGATGAGCATGATGGTCAAAGACAGGGATCTTTTCGATTTGCGGCAGCAAACGCTGGTAGATTTGCGCGACGTCGGACTCGGGGAGCGGACGAGCCTGAGCGAGCGCCAGGCCAGAGGCAATGGAAATAAAGATGAGAATTCGCATGGCGAAGTTCATGATGATTGGTCTCCGTAAGTTCATCTAACGGCAAACCCCACGCGGCTGCACGGAATGGCTTCCTATTTTTCGTGTAAGGCTGGAGCGCGCCGCCATGCTGAAGAAACCCTCTGGATACGCTCGATTGCGGCGCGCAGGTTATCCATTGAGGAAGCAAAAGAGAACCGCACAAAGTCCTTGCCGGAAATTCCAAATGCCGCACCGGGTATGGCCGCGACGCCGGCCTCTTCCAGCATAATGCGGCACACTTCCTCGGCGCTGCTTCCTGTATCCGCAATGTTCACCCAGGCGTAGAACGCGCCCTCCGGAGATAAACAGCGAAAGCCGGGCACGCGATTGAGGTCCCGGATAAACTGCTCGCGCCGCTTCGCGAACTCCGCCACCATACTAGCCGTGGCGCGGTCGCGATCCACGAGAGCTTCTATCGCCGCGTACTGGGTAAATTCAGCAACGCAGGTAAAGGTATTTACCGCGATCATATTCAGCGCCGGAACCAGGCGTAAAGGCGCGACAGCGTATCCCAGACGCCATCCGGTCATGGCGAAGCTCTTGGAAAACCCATCAATGATAACCGTGCGTTCCTCCATGCCTGGGTAGCTCAACATGGAACGGTAGCCGTCCCGGTAGAGGATGCGGGCGTAGATTTCGTCAGACAGAACAATCAGATCATGTTTGACGGCAAGCTCGGCGATGCGGCGTTGAACCGCGTCGCTATAAACCGTGCCGGTGGGATTGCCGGGAGAATTGGTGATCATGATCTTCGTGCGCTGAGTGATTCTGGCGGCAATTTCCTCAGGATCGGGCTGGAGCTGGTTGCGCTCGGCCAGCACGAATGGAACTGGAACTCCGCCGAAACCGAGCGCGATGGAAGGAAAGCCCGGAAATCCGGGATCGGGATAGAGGATTTCGTCTCCAGGCTCAATCAACGCCATCATCGCCATGAAAAGCGCAATCTTGCAGCCCGGGGCGATCACTATGTTATCAGCCGTCACCCGAATGTTCCGCGTACGCTGCAAGTAATCAGAGATCGCATCGCGCAGAGCGGGTACGCCTTGAACCGCACAATAGCGATCTTTGCCGCGATCCACTGCGTGCTTGAGCTCCTCATTGACCAGTCCGGCGGGATGGAAGTCAGGCTCCCCAAGTTCCAGGTGAATGATGGACCGCCCCTGCCGCTCAAGTTCCTGGGCTCGGGCAAACACAGAGAGGGCGCCTTCACCGGACATCACGGAAATGCGGGAAGCGATGGGTCGCATGGTCTGAGAGGATTAGCGCTGGCGCAACCAATCTCCGATGCTGAACTCTAGAACGCCCAGCGCAATGA
>CATPBY010000028.1 GCA_955652845.1 uncultured Terriglobales bacterium
TCACCGCTTCATAGCGCGCTTTCCCCATTTTTATGATGATCGTAGTCGCAACGCACAGGGCAACCGTCGCCAGCAATTGATTGGAGATTCCGAACAGCGGCCACAGTGAATTGATTCCTCCCAGCGGATCTTTCACTCCCTGCCAGAGAAAATAGCCCCAGGCGCCGACGATTAATGCGCTGGTAGACAAAATGCTGGGATACCAGCTGGTACGGCCGAACGGCTTCCAAACATGGGAGAGCGCATCCTGCATCATGAAGCGACCCACACGGGTTCCGGCGTCGAGGACGGTAAGAATAAAGAGCGCCTCGAACATAATGGCGAAGTGGTACCAGATTGCCATTACCGCCTGGCCGCCCAGGCTATTCGAGAAGATGTGGGCCATCCCTACCGCGAAAGCAGGAGCGCCGCCGGTGCGGTTGTAGAGGGTTTGCTCGCCTACTGCTTGCGCCAGTGAATGCATGTCCGTGGCAGTGACTGGGAATCCCCAACCGCTGATGGTTGCCGCCGCGGTCTCCGGCTTCTGACCGACAATCCCCGCTGGGCTGTTGATGGCGAAGTAAATTCCAGGCTGCAGCACGCAGGCGGCAATCATTGCCATGATTGCCACCATGGATTCCGCCATCATGGCGCCGTATCCCACCATGCGAGTCTGGGTTTCTCGCCGGATAAGTTTGGGGGTGGTGCCGCTCGAAATCAGCGAGTGGAAGCCGCTGATTGCGCCACAGGCAATTGTGATGAAGGCAAAAGGAAAAATATTGCCTGCAAACACCGGTCCCGAGCCGTCAATAAACCGTGTAAGCGGGGGCATGTGCAGCGTAGGATGCAGCGCGATAATGCCAAGCGCCAGCAGACCGATGGTTCCAAGTTTCACGAACGTGCTCAGGTAATCGCGCGGGGCGAGCAGCAGCCACACTGGTAGTGCAGAGGCCGCGAACCCGTAAACAATGATCAGGAGGGCCAGCGCCGGCGCGGTCAGAGTAAACCACGCCGCTACCGCCGGAGTCTGCGAGGCCCACTGGCCGCCCCAAATCGCCAGCATTACCAGGATGAAGCCGAGGACCGAAGTCTCCAGCACTTTGCCTGGCCTTAAGCGGCGTAAGTAAAGGCCCATGAACAACGCGATTGGAATCGTCATCGCAATCGTGAACGCGCCCCAGGGGCTGTTCTTCAACGCATTGACCACGATCAAAGCGGCCACGCCAAGGAGAATCACGATGATGCTAATGATGGCCACGTAAGCTACCAGACCACCAAGCCGGCCAATTTCTTCGCGCGCCATCTCAGTAAGCGATTTGCCGTCGCGGCGGACGGAGAACAATAGAATCACGAAATCCTGAACACATCCACCTACGACTGCGCCGGCCAGTATCCATAAGGTTCCGGGGAGATATCCAAATTGCGCCGCCAGCACCGGCCCGACCAATGGTCCAGGACCGGCAATCGCGGCGAAGTGGTGTCCGAAAACCACCCATTTGTTGGTGGGGACAAAATCACGGCCGTTTTCCAGGCGCTCCGCCGGCGTGGCGCGCTGGGGATCGAGAGCAAGAACCTTAACCGCGATGAATTTGCTATAGAAGCGGTAGCCCAGCGCGTAAGTGCACAACGCCGCGACCACAAGCCACATAGCGTTAATCTGTTCACCGCGGTGGATGGCGATGGTAGCCAGCGCAAACGCGCCGAGTACCGCGACTGCGAGCCAGCTTAGAATGCGGAGTGATTTCGGCATTTGTTCAGCTTTCTGTCAGAACCGGGATGCAAAGGCACAAAAGACAATAGAACAGCGCAAGTTAACATTGTGGTCAATCCTCCGGCCGGGCGCAATCGGCAAACCCGGCTCCCTATTGCTTCCCGTCCGGCGGCATTGTTCCTCCGCCCCCGAACAGAATGCTTTTACTAGTGATAATCTTAATATTCCGTCGACAATGAGAGGGCCTGAAGTGTATCCATGTACCCTTCACAAATGTAGTTCTAAATATGAAGTTTACATTTCTCTAGGAGCAGGCCATGAAAGTCGGAGTGCTGACCGGGGGAGGTGATTGTCCCGGGCTGAACGCGGTCATTCGCGCCATAGTGCGCAAGGGTTGCTTTCACTACGAAGATCAGTTTGTCGGATTTCTCGAAGGCTGGCGCGGCCTGCTGGAAGACAAAAGCATGCCGCTGGACCTGGCCAGCGTGGGCGGAATCCTGCCTCGCGGCGGTACCATACTGCGTACTTCGCGCACAAACCCTGCCAAGAAGGCGGATGGCCTGGACAAGTGCGCAGCTACTCTCCAAAAGCATAAGGTTGAAGCTCTCATCGCGATTGGCGGGGATGACACACTATCAGTCGCTCAGAAGCTTCATGCCAAGGGCGTCAAGGTCGTCGGCGTTCCCAAGACCATCGACAACGATCTGGCCGGAACCGATTACACTTTCGGATTCGATACCGCAGTCAACATCGCCACCGAAGCCATCGACCGGGTGCACACCACGGCTGAGGCTCATAACCGGGTGATGGTGGTAGAAGTGATGGGACGCGATGCCGGCTGGATTGCAATGTACAGCGGCATCGCCGGGGGCGCCGACGTCATTCTGATTCCCGAGCAGCCTTTTGACATCGAGAAAGTGGCGGAGACGATCCGGTTGCGGCATGCCCGGGGACGTTATTTCAGCATTGTCGTCGTGGCCGAAGGGGCAAAGTTTTCGACTGACCTCGACCCGCGCCACGATGCGCCGGTGCTGCAGAGTATGGTGAAGGATGAATTCGGCCACGCGCATCTGGGGGGCATCGGCAACATTCTGGCGCGGGAAGTTGAGCGTTTGACGGGCTTCGAAACCCGGGCTGTTGTTTTGGGACACATCCAGCGGGGTGGCTCTCCCAGCGCATTCGACCGTATGCTGGCCACCCGTTACGGGCTGGGAGCGATTGACATGGTTCATCGTGGGGAATTCGGCTGTATGGCAGCGCTACGCGGAAACAAGATCGTTTCGGTGCCGCTGGCGGATGCCATAGCAAAGAACCGCACTGTCGATCAGGAAGTGATTGACGTCGCTTACGGCATTCTCGACAAGCTGAGCGCGGAAAAAGAAGCAGTGGAGAAATAGGCTAGCTTCCTATTGCCAACCATATAAAGAGCAAGTCGGCCGCCCGTGAAAGTGCAATGCATGTAAATCAAGCGCGGGAGACGAACCAGGTTCGTAACGAGGCGCCTCTCTGGGTGCGGATATTGCGATCGGGCCTTGCCGTTTTCACACTCACTTTTTTGCTGCGCCTCCTCGTTTCCTGGCATCTGCTTCATGTGACTGCTCTCTCCCGCTACTGGCACGAATCGGAACAGGGAGCTATTGCTCAGTCGATTCTCCAGGGACGAGGCTTTGCCTCTCCCTATGATGAAATCCAACCCACTGCCTGGGTAGGCCCAATCTATCCACTTGTAGTTGCAATTGCCTTCAGGATGCTGGGAGCATATTCCGCAGCTTCGACCTACTTCCTGGTTGCACTGAATGTTTTTTTCTCTGCAGTGACGTCAGTTTTCGTTTACGCCATAGGCAGCAGAACCTTCGGGGCCGAGGTTGGAGCCATCGCCGGCTGGCTTTGGGCCCTGTGCCTGCCCGATGCTGTCATGCCTCTTTTGATGTGGGACACGTGTTTGTCAGCCCTGATTATGACCCTCGGCTTCCTTCTGTCACTCGCCCTGGAGAATTCAAGCAGCTATCTACAGTGGAGCGCGGTTGGTGCATTCTGGGGAGTCGCTTGCCTGCTGAATCCGGTGCTGATTGCACCGGTGTTCGTGTGGGCTTTATTTTGGTTCCTTGACCGGCGACAAAACCGAAACTTGTGGCGGCAACTGATTTTATCCATCACTCTCTTTCTTGCTGTGCTGGCGCCCTGGCTGATCCGCAATTATCGGGTGTTCGGTAAGCCTGTGTTCGTGCGCAGCAATTTAGCGGCTGAGCTTTATTTTGGAAACCTGGGATTTAATTCTCATCCCTTAGGCCCTAGCATGGAGTATCAGCGTCTGGGCGAGATGAACTACGTCGCGAGCAAGAAGCAGCTGTTTCTGGAATACGTTCACAATAATTCAGCCGAATTCGGCAGACACAGCCTCCGGCGCGCGTTCTTATTCTGGATTGTTCCGCGAATCGCCGAAAGATATTGGCTGTTCATCTCCATTCTCACATTTGCAGGTCTTGGGTTGGCTTTGCAAGAGGTGACGCACAAAGCTGTTCCGTTTCTCATCGTCTTCCTGACTTATCCGCTGGTTTATTATTTCAGCTATATTTTCCCGCGGTATCGGCATCCAATTGAGCCGCTCATGTTTGTGATGGCAGCCTACGGATTAGTCCGAGCTGTCCGCTTTAGCCTGAAACTCTTTTTCCACTTGCGACCTATCCTGATCTTCAAACCCGATTCTCGCTGCCTGCTCTAGAATGAGCTGCATTAACGACCTTCCGGACAACCTGGCATCGTGGTTGACGGCGCGCCGCGTCCGCGTGCACGGCTCGCTGTTGGCGATCTGTCTTTGGGCGGTATATGCCTGGACTATCGCCACGCCCGGTGTGCTCGATCGCAACGGCCTCCTCAAGGGCACGGATTTTCTCAATTTCTATACTTTGGGAAATCTTGCCCTCCAGGGCCGCGGCGATTTGCTCTATGACATGCGAGGGCAGGAGCTGTTCGCACGGAAATTGCTTCCCGAAGCGGCCGGTTACTATTACGTGCCGCTGTACGGACCGCAAGTTTCTCTGATGTTCGCACCCCTCGCTAAATTCTCCTACGGTTGGGCGCTGGCTGCGTGGCTTTCACTAAATGTTCTTATCTATGCGTTGTGTTGTTACGCGGTGTGGAAGAAGTGTCCGAACCTGCAGAAAGAACCTTGGACGGTGCTGGTTCTGGCAATCGCGTTTCCGGGATTTTTTCATCTGCTGACGTTTGGACAGAATTCAGGCCTGGCACTCGCATGTTTTACCTTGGCCTTCTTAGCGCTGCAAGCCGGCCGGCCCGGGATCGCTGGGTTGGCTATAGGATCCCTGATTTTCAAGCCACAATTGGGCTTGGCGGCGGCAGCGGTGTTTATCTTCGCCCGCGAATGGAAGCTAGTTGCAGGCGCGGTTGCGGCGGCAACAGCGCAACTCGCCGAAGCCTGGTGGCATTACGGAACACAAATCATGCGGGACTATGGTCACGCACTCTCCCATTTTCGTGACGTTCTGCCGCTGGTTGAACCCCGCCTTTATCAGACGCATTCGCTGGGCTCGTTCTGGTCCTTACTTTTACCGTGGCCGCATCTGGCATTTGCCTTATCGGTGGCAAGTTCGATTGCAGTTCTTGTCCTGACGGTTCTTTGCTGGCGGAGCCAAGCATCCCCCGCTATTCGCTGCTCGGCTATGTTGTTCGCCACGGTGCTGGTCGCACCGCATTTGACGGCATACGATCTTGTAATCCTTGCGCCTGCCTTCCTCCTGCTGCGAAATTGGGCGGCGGGTCATACCTCGCGACACACTTGGGTTTCGGCGATTGAGGTGCTCCTTTACGTCTGTTATCCGTTGTTCTTGCTGGGGCCGCTGGCGCGTTTTACCCACTTGCAACTGTCGGTTATGGCGATGACTGCGCTGGTTTGGATCAGCTGGCGGATTTCAGCGCCTGACTCGTCGCTGTAACGATTCTTACGAATGCCGTTCCCCGAACAGGAACATCAGCGCATCGGGAAAACGTTTTGCCCACTCCGCTTCGCTATGCGTCGCCCCATCATCAATCCTGAGCAGCAACCGGGCCTCTCCGAGACCCGCCCGGCGCAGAATATGCTCCAGTTCGCGAACGTCGTCTACAACCTGCTCGTCCCGATCAGGATGACCTGCTTCTCTAGTGCCGATTGCAAGAAAAATTTTTTCCGGCCACTGACGAAAAGCGTGACTGTATTTCAACAGCAGTCGATTGGAGATGAATAGGGATGGACTTTCCAGCAGAAGCCTGCCAAACATTCCGGGCCGGTCGATCACGGTGTAGAGGGAAATGAGTCCCCCCATCGACGATCCCCCTAATCCGGTATTCTCTGCACCTCGGGCGATACGATAGCGATCCTGCACAAACGGCATCACTTCACTAATCAGAAATTCCGGATAACGCTTGCCTCGCGGGCGTAAAACTGGAGGGTGGAAAGAACGATAAGGAAGATATTCTTTCAAGCGGTCTTTCTGCGCGTTGTCGATCCCGACGAAGATCGCAGGTGGAACTTTGCCTTCGCGGATCAGGCGATCTGCGGTCTGATTCACCTGCCAGTCAATCCCGCCAAACGCCGTCGCCGGGTCGAACAGGTTCTGCCCGTCATTTAGATAAAACACCGGATAATGGCGGTCTTTGTTTTGGAGCTCGTGATAACCCGGCGGCAGCCAGACCCGCAGCAAGCGGGTATTGCGAAATATTGCGCTGCGAAACTCGTGAAGGATTAAATCGCCGGCAACGGCAGACTTCGGCGCTTCACTGGTCTCCGCTTCTACCGCAGTCTGGGATTGCGTGATGTCCGCCATAGGCTAAGAAAACAGTGTCATCTTTGTCGCCGCAGATCTACTACGAGGAATGCCGCCAACATGGTTATCAGCCAGATCAAGCTGAGCGATAACAGGCATAGGATGCACCAAACCGCCAAAACGAACGCCTCAACGTAGGTAAGATAGAGCGCGAAACCCAGTCCTCCCGTCGAAGCAATCAGCAAAATACTGGGATGGTTGCGATAGCGTGTCGCCAGAACCAGCAACCCAACATACCCAATGATTCCGATCAATGCTACAGGTATGCCGAACACCCTGGAGTAAGTGCTGCGATTAACCAGGTCGCAGTTAAAGTTCTCTCCGAAGTCGCAATATGAAGTCTGCGAAGCGCCGTAGTGGTGATAAAGCGAAACCGAGGAGACACCTGCTCCGGCAGCGGCCAGTAGCGCGAGCGCCAGCCAGATACGGCGACTGCGGGAACTTATGGCAGGCTGCATCCGGTCTTTTCCGCAAGCGTCTTCAGGGGCAGCGTGCCTTCCACTCGTTCGCCATCTGCGAATTGCCAGGTAGGGAAATGCTTAACTCCGGCTTGAATACAACCGTCTGATTCCTGGCGTGAGCCACGAACGCCGCATTCCTCATACGTAATATAGTGGAATGACGATCCGAACATTTCTTTCTGATCGGCGCAATGCGGGCACCAGTAAGCTCCATACATTCGGACCTGCTTTGCGGTCAGGCACTGAGCAAAGACATTGAAACGGCCAGACCGCCTCTTCAGACCCACGTAATATGCCCCGGCAAATGCGGTCACAATAAAAACAGCAATAGCAACGTTGCGCATCAAATTGGTTCCTATACTACGACGCTCAGCGCTGACGGCAGAACATCCAGCACTTCACAGTGCAGGGTCAGCACCTCACCATCCACCATCACATCGACCGGCGCGTCGAAATAAAAATCAATGCGTTTCGCTGCACGGCGTTCCGCCAGCGGATGATTGATGTGCGTCCCGTCATAGAGAGTAGGGAGATTGCGGATCAGTCCTGCTCTTCCAATCGTACCCCAGCGCACGTACTCGATCAGGCCGTCGCTGACGTCGGCTTTGGGCGCGATCATCATCGTCCCGCCAGTAAATTTGCTGTTATTGAAGCTCAGGAAAAGACAGGGCCTCCGGTCGATTGCGGGTTCTCCATCCACCTTCAAAGGAAAAGGCCGGCGGCGGAATCGTACCAACTGGGTGAGAATGGACAACTGATACCCAGGTTCTCCCCACCCGCTGAAGCGTCGCGCCCGCATGGTAGCCACGTCAGCGGCAAAGCCCATACTCAATAGATTGATGTAATAGATAACTCCGGCCTTATGCCTGAGGCGCAGCACATCGCAAGCTTGGGAACGACGAGCAAGCAGTGCTTGAATGGCAAATTCGACTCCCCCCTTACCGAAATCGCGCAGAAATGAATTGCCAGTGCCTAGCGGAAGGAATGCCAGTGTCGGACGTTCATGCTGCGCGGCTTCGGGAAACAATCCGTTGACGATTTCGTAGGATGTCCCGTCACCTCCGACCGCGAGAAAGCGGCGATAGCCTCGTGCATAAGCGTCCCGGACAATCTGCATAGCCTGACCCGGCGCGTTAGTTTCGATCACCTCGAGCTTGATACCGCCATTCCGCAAACCATCCAGCGCAGGGCCGACCAGCTTGCGGCAACGACCTCCTCCCGCAGCCGGGTTAACAACGGCGAGAAAAGTTTCATTCACAGGGCAACCACCGCTCCGCGGCCCAGGGTTTTCCGGATCTCTTCGGCTAGCGGCACGCGTTTTATTTTCATCGATGCGGTACGGGGAAAATCTCTCTCCCAGGCCAGAAATCCTCCCACCCGCTTGAAATCAGGCAGGCGGCGATTGCGCAGATCGATTTCCTGCTTGAGCGTGCCGGTCACTTCCTGCCCCGGCTCCAGATGAATCACCAGCACCAGCATTTCCTGTCCCAGGGTTTTGGCAGGCCACAGGTAATTAGCGGCAAATACGCAGTACTCCTTCACCGCAAGACCGTCGAAGAAGTTTTCAACATCCTCCGGATAGATATTCTTTCCACCCTCGGTCACGATCATGTTTTTCTTGCGGCCGAACAATTGCAGATGTCCGTCCCCGTCACAGCGGCCCAGATCGCCGGTAAGCAGCCAGCCATCCACAATGGTTTCCGCAGTCAGTTCAGGATCGTCCAGGTAGTGCGCCATTACCGTCTTGCTGCGCACCGCTACTTCCCCGATTCCCTCGGCGTCCGGATTTAACAGGCGCAGTTCGACTCCAGGCAGCGGCTTGCCGACCGTATCGGCGCGAAAAGGTTTCAGGTCATTGAGCGTAATCGAGGTTCCCGCCTCGGTAAGGCCATATCCGTTCGCCACTGGAATGCCGAGATCGTAAAAGAACTGCAAGGTGGATGGCTCCATGAACGCGCCGCCCGTAAACATGGCCAGCAACCCTCCGCCGAAAGCCTTGTGGACTTGCGGAAGCAACA
>CATPBY010000029.1 GCA_955652845.1 uncultured Terriglobales bacterium
ACCGATTCGGGTATTTCCGCGGACTGTGTTCGGACGGGCGAAATTGTGCTCTGCCATGACGCGGAAAAGAATCCCCAGGTCGACCTGGCCAGTGCCCGCCGCCTGGGAGTTCGCTCCATCCTAGTCGCACCGCTACGACACTTTCGCACAACTTTGGGCGTATGTGAAGTGCTCTCCGCTGCTCCTAATGCCTTCGATCAGCGCGACGTGGCGATTATGCAGCTGCTTGCCAGCATGATGGTGGCCGCCATCTCGCGTCTGTAGGCTTAGGCACGTTCTCAGATTTCCTTTGTGTCCTTTGTGTTGAAGAAAATTGGAAATCAGGGGTTTGACATGGTCTTAGACGGAGAGCTCGATCCTGTATCCGAGGGCAATTGCTTGGGCACGCCTTGCTTTTCCGCTGAGTCCACCGCAAACAGCATGTAATGATCGAAGCTGTGACGACGGAAATAGCGGTGGCGACGGAAATCGAAGTACAGGTCTGCGCTTTTCGGCAGCCACATCTCAACGTTCTTCTTTTGAAATTGGATAGGGCCGTATTCGACAATCTGGTGTTCGCTGAGCAGATGGATTTTCGGCATGGGAGCTATCATCTCTGCTTCGATGCGAATAATCTGGAAATTGTCTGCGCTGATCCAGGCGCGCCCTTTCAGATTGACTGAATAAATATTTGGGCCAATCTTATAGGCGTGAATGCGATTAGGCCGGTCGTCACGCTGACGGAAATGTACCAGCCATGTGGCTTGACCGTGCCAGTCTCCCAACCCTTCGCAGGCCATCTGGAAATTGTCACGCATCTTCGGGTGAAAGACTAGCGCTAGTGAGGTGAAGCCCTGACTTCCGATCTGTTCGGGGTAATCCGCAATGCCTGCGACTTCATTGCGATACTCGTCGACTGCGAGAAAACCCGGCTGGGTTTCGGAAATCGCCACAACATAGTTGAACTTACGCGTCTCGCGACTGGTGGCATGACCCAGTTCGTCAAGCCGCTCATGCTGCAGCTCTTCAATTGCGGCGAATTTGGAGACGTCATCCACCAACTGTTTCACTCGCTCTCCAGCCATTTCAATGACGTGTTCGGCGGGACAAGTCAGATTAGCCACGACCAATGGACTTGTGTCGTCAATCCCGGCCGGTTGCCAGGTCTTTATTGAAAGCCGGAGGTCGTCCGAGTCAGCCTCGGCGGGTGAGACTGGGCTCAACAAGGGTATTTCGACCGATGCCTTGTGCTCTTCCAGTTTGGCAATAAACTGGCGAGCCCGCGGAGCCATCGTGCTCTCTGGAGTTACTTGCAGAAAGCTCTTATAGGCCTGCACGGCCTCCTGGTCCCGCCCCAGATTTGCTAAAGATTCAGCCAGCACGAACTGGGCGCCGTTGCTTCCGCCTTCGTTCTCCTGAATCGCGAGTTGGGCCTGTTCCCGCGCATTCTCATAGTCATGCTGCTTAAGGCAGGTTTCAGCCAGCAGCTTGTGCGCCATCCAGTATTTCGGACTGGCGGCCACGGCCTGTTCAAGCCAGGTGCGAGCCGATCCGTAGTCTTCATGCTGCAGACTTATATGAGCAAGCAACATGAGTGCCTGAACGTTATGGGTATCCAGCTTGACTGCGCTTTTCAGGTAAGTTTGCGCCTGCTCGAAGTTCTTTTGCTGAAAATACAGGTATCCCTGCAGAAAATTCACATCCGGGCTGGTGGGGACTAACCTGTAGGCGGCCTCCAGTTCTTTCTGTGCCGCCTTCATATTCCCAGATTTGAGGGCGGTAACGCCTCGCTGAATTGCCTTGCGCGCCTTCGAGGGCATCTGGGATTCGTTCGGAGCGCTCAACTCGACTGCCGCAGGATCCCGCTTCAGAATTATCTCTTCCTGATAAGTGAAGAGTGCGCTCGCTACATTGAGGTCTTTATGGGCGGTGAGGTAACCAACGGCGCTCACTTCAATATCGTAGTGTCCGACCTCCAGATCACCAAAAGACGCCTGCGAACGATCTTGCGTGGTCTGCCAAATGCCAGCCTGGGTGGCCTTGTTTACGAGTTTGACCACGCACTGCCGGTCCAATGGATGCCGATTCTCATCCACCACCGTCAGCTGGAGAATTGAGCCTTGAGAAACATAGATTTGGGGTCCAAGAGGTTGATTTGGCCCAGGGGTAGCAATTCGCCCGCCACCCTGCGCAAAGGCGCCAGCCGCGCATAACAACAACCAGATGGCAAGCCCCTTCTCAGTCGGCCAAAGTCGAGAATTCACATTCCACCCGTTTGGAGAGTCTTCCATCGGCCGTCAGCAAAGTCAACTCACTGGTGTCATTGGGCCATGCATTCATCCCACCCGCCAACCCAGTCACACTTTCTGATTAAGTATTACCAACTAGCCAAGCTGAGGTAATATGTACCAGTCTTTTGTATGGATCCCTTCGGGACCAAGTCAGCTGAGATAAGCCGGGAAGCAAATTTCCCCAGGCGTGAGCGTCGCTGCAGCGTGCGTCATAGGGTGCACACGCCGGCTTATGCCAGCTTAACTGGAACCTCTCGTGGGTTCGTTCTTGAGCTCAATGAGATCCTGGATATAAACGAAGAGGGGCTATCCATACAAACGTCGGCAGCCTTGGATAACAACCAAAGTCTTAATCTCTGCCTCGATCTGTCCGAAACCAAGACTTACATTCATACCAGTGGCCGGGTCATCTGGTCTGACTCTCTGGGCCGTAGCGGGGTGCGGTTTCCCCAAATGCCGGACGAATCTTTGCGGCGGCTGAGGGAGTGGCTGTTTCTGAACGCCATCACTGCCTGCGATCACGCTAATGCGCTTTCGCGGTACCAGGCTGGCGGGCGCCAGCCTTCCCACTTCGAACCGCCAAACGAACTTCAACGACGAGAACAGCGATCAAGAAATCGGGCGGTTCCAGAATACGCAGCTGTTTTAACCGCGCTTGCGGCGATCGAGCGGAAAATAGAAGCTGGCGGAGCAGATCTCGAAGCGTCCCTCCAACTAATAGTTGAGCGGGGGCTGACTTTCACCGGTGCCACCGGTGCGGCCATTGCTCTCGCGCAAGTAAGCGAGATGATTTGTGTTGCCAGCGCAGGGCCGCATGCCCCGGGGATCGGCATTCAGTTGAATGTGGGCTCTGGCTTCTCTGGCGAATGCGTCCGTAGTGGGACCCTGCTGCGCTGCGACGATTCCGAGACCGATCGGCGGGTTGACCTCGAAAGCTGCCGTGCCATGGAAATTCGCTCGATGCTGGCCGCTCCTATTTACTTTGGAGACGAGGTAGTTGGGTTGATTGAGCTATTCTCGATGGCGCCCAACGCTTTCGGCGCCGACGAGAGCGATATTCTTAGGCGCCTGGCGCAGATTTCAATGGTCGCGGTCGGCGACGCAAAACGGGCTTCCAGCGCGCCCAGCACCCTTGCGCAAGATCCGCTCCCCGGCGTGCCGGAAACGGCGGCCCCGGAAACTCCGCTTTTCGCGATCGCGGATACTGCGGCTTCGCGTCATCGCAACGTCCTTCTGTATGCGGTTGTCATCACGCTGGTGTTTGCCGCAATCTGGCTGCTTGCTCCCTGGTTCGAGAACAGCCCTCGGAGGTGGATTAGAGATCAAGCGAAGCCTTCGACGCCATTAAAACCTCATACTTCCGCTGTCACCCCGCCGGCTCCAAACGAAACTGATGCCAGGGGTTTTGCCGGGTTGCGCCAGTTGGCGGAACAGGGTGATGCCACGGCACAGTTTGCCATGGGAGTACGATACGCAACCGGTGACGAAGTTGAGCAAAGCTATCCCGAGGCGGTTCGCTGGTTTTCCATGGCCGCTGAGCAAGGTCACATAAAGGCCCAGGGAACGCTGGGGGCGTACTACCAGTTTGGACGAGGCGTTTCGGAAGACATGAGCAAGGCATATTTCTGGGCGGTGCTTGCGTCGGCGGGTGGAGACGAAATCAGCAAAGAGCGAGTTGCTTCGCTTGCTTCCCGCATGAATCGCGGCGACGTGATCGCCGCGCGGCAGCAGGCCAATGAGTGGCTTGCACGCCATCAACTGGAAAGCAAGAACACACCAGCTCCTCAGTAGTTTCACAAGATGTGATGCTCCTCCAGCAAACGCCTTCTTGTATCGTGCCCATCTTCAAGAGGTCTAAAATAGGTATCAGGGAGGCGTCGTGCCCACGCTTCGGGATGTTGTCCATGGCCATGTTCGCGAAGGCGAACTGTACGAGAAGCTCGACCGAAATCGAGTGCGCTGCTACGCCTGCGGACACTGCTGCCCCATCGCTGAGGGCCAGCTCGGCGTCTGCAAAGTCCGATACAACCAGGGCGGCACTCTCTACGTGCCCTGGGGCTATGTAGGTGGCGTGCAATGCGATCCAATCGAAAAGAAGCCATTCTTCCACGCCTATCCGGGCGCGTTGGCCTATAGCTTCGGAATGCTGGGTTGCGACCTGCACTGCGCCTACTGTCAGAATTGGGTGACTTCGCAGGCGTTGCGCGATCCCAATGCTGTTTCCGCGCCGCTCCAGGCCTCGCCCGAGGCCCTGGTCACTGATGCTCTTCGCCAGGGTGCCAAGGTTATGGTCAGCACTTATAACGAACCCCTAATCACCAGTGAGTGGGCGGTGGCCGTTTTCAAGGAGGCCAAAGCCGCGGGCCTCATGACAGCTTTTGTTTCCAACGGAAATGGCACTCCGCAAGTGCTCGAATATCTGCGTCCGTGGATCGATCTGTACAAGGTTGACTTAAAGAGTTTTGACGATCGTCATTATCATCAACTCGGTGGTCGCATTGGGCCCATTCTCGACACCATCCGGCGTCTGCACCTGATGGGTCTGTGGCTGGAAATCGTCACCCTGCTGATTCCGGGCTTTAACGATTCTGACGATGAGCTGCATGGATTGACTGATTTCCTGGCCAGTGTCTCTCCCTACATTCCCTGGCACGTCACCGCGTTCCACAAGGATTACAAGATGGATGATCCTGACAACACCCGCCCCCAGGATTTGTTGCGGGCGGCGAAAATCGGTAAACAGGCAGGGTTGCGTTACATCTATGCCGGCAACCTGCCTGGCATGGTAGGCGGTCTTGAAGACACTCGTTGCCACGAGTGCGGCGAAATCCTGATCAAGCGGTATGGCTATTTTGTCCAGGACTACCGCGTGACTTCTAATGGGCGCTGTCCTTCCTGCAGCACGGGGATCCCAGGGCGCTGGGCCAGTAAGTTTGAGACGCAGATCACTGATCGTCCTTTCTCCCCGCGCCGCAGCTCCGGGTTGGTTACAATCCTCAACTAGCAACCCGCGCCTGCAAAATAAAATGAATTGCCGAATGAACGCTGCTGTGCTGTTCGTAATTCTGTTCGTGAGTTCCCCGCTGCGCGCCGATTCTCTCGATGATCTCGCGCGAGACTTCTGGGCCTGGCGAGCGGCCGAGCAGCCCACTACGCCGGACGACATTCCGCGCCTCGAACGTCCTTCCGGCTGGCTGCCTGACTGGTCTCCGGCCTCTGTGGGACGCTATCAAAAGCAAATGGAAGAGTTCGAAGCCCGCTGGAAAAAAATGGATGCATCATCCTGGCCGGTATCTCGTCAGGTGGACTACCGGCTGATGGGTTCTGCCATCGCCCGCGTCCGTTGGGAACTAGACGTCAATCGCAGTTGGCAACGAAACCCCACGTTCTATCTGGAGCAAAGCGCGGGTTCCTATCTGGATCTGCTGCTGGAGCCCGCGCCATTTGGCGCTCAACGAAGCCGGGACATACTTGCCATGCTGCAATCGATCCCCCGCACCCTGGAAGATGGAAGGAAAAATCTGACTCAACCGGTTGCTCCTTTCACCCGCCTGGCACTGGATCATCTGCACGACCTCGGTCCCAGGCTTTTGCGATCGGTTCGGGCGGTGAAACCTCTGGTCGATCCCGAGGTCGCGCTCAGCATTGACGGGGCTGCAGTACATGCCGTGATTGCTCTGGAATCCTATCGCATATGGCTGAGCCGCCGCTTGTCCTCGATGCCTTCTGAAACTGCGGTTGGCCGCGACGCGTATTTG
>CATPBY010000030.1 GCA_955652845.1 uncultured Terriglobales bacterium
GATCTGCTGGCGGTGCGCACCAAAGGCCATTAGCAGGCTGGAACAAGGTTCATCGTGCCGGCGGCGTCAGACGTGGGTCCAGTTCCGCTGCTTTCTGAAATTCTTTGGCAGCTTCTTCCTTCTCGCCTTTTTGAGTTAAAGCCAACCCGAGTTGGTAATGGGCGGATGCGAAGGTTGGCATCGCGCTTATGGCGGCACGAAACTGCGATATTGCACCGTCGAGGTCCCCGACGCCCAGCAACCTGCGCCCAGAGTTGGTATCGAAAGTGGCTGCCTGCTGGTTGGCCTTTTGCTTACTGATTTCGGCCCCGGCTTTGCTTTCGGCGGCTGCACCTGCGGTATCACCGAGTTGGCGAAGAACCGCAGCCAGCGTAGTGTGGGCACCGGCAAAATCTGGCTGCAAGCGAATTGCTTGGTGCAGAGCATCGGCGGCAGCGGGCAGCTTATCCATTTGCTTCAGGACGGTACCTAGGGTGTAGTAGGCCTCGGCGTAATCTGGCTGGTTCTGAATGGCGAGTTGTAATTGTTCGGTGGCGGCCGGAAAGTCTCCGGATTGCCACAACGTGACGCCGAGGCTGTAGTGGGCGTCCGCCAACTTCGGATCGAGGCGGAGAGATTCTTTCCACTCGGCGATCGCGGCCGGCAAATCATCCTTCAACTTTAAGGCGAGAGCCAGATCGTAATGCAGGCTGGCTTTTTCCGGGTCGAGCTTCAGTGCTCCACGGAACTCGCCGATCGCGGCGTCAAAATCTGCTTTCTGAAGGTACGCAGTGCCAAGATTTTGCCGAAACGCACCATCTTCCGGGCGAAGTTTGATGGCAGTTTGAAATTCTTTAATGGCTACGTCGCCCTCGCCGTGCTGTAGTAATGCCAGACCCAGGTTGTTGTGGGCCTCGGGATCTTCGGGCGTGAGCTCGACCGATTTCCGGAAAGCAACTATGGCACGTTCGGGATCGCCCCGCCGCTGCAACAAGACTCCGAAGCGCGTTTGCAGCTCCGGTAGATCAGGCTTGAGGGTAGTGGCGCGTTCATACGAACGCAGGGTTTCGTCTGGGTTTTGTACTTCCAGTGTTTTGCCGCGGTAAAACCAGGCGGCGGCATCATTGGGCTCGAGCTGTAGCGCCTGATCAAGGGCCTGCACTGCCTGGTTTTGCTCTCCCAGATTCGAGAGCGTGACGCCGAGATGGAAGAATGCAGGCTCATACTTGGCATCAATTTTTATGGCGTGGCGGAATTCTTCTTCGGCGTCGGTGAACTCCGATTTCTGTGCCCACAGTGAACCCAACTCGTCGTGTAATTCAGCTTGCTCGGGCGCGAGGCGAACCGCCTCTTTGAATTCTTCGATGGCCTCGTCGGTCTTTTGCTGCGCGCCAAGAGCGCGCCCCAGAGCCCGATGAGCCTCCGGCTGTTTCGGCGCCAGCTGGACGGCCACACGAAACTCGGCGATGGCGTCATCCATCTGTCCGTTGCTTTCGAGCGCTTGCGCTAGATATGCATGGGCCACGGGCAATGTCGGCTTGAGCTGGGTAACAGTTCGGAAGTGAGGGATGGCTCCTTCAACGTCACCCTGCTGCAGCATTACCTGACCCAGCATGTTCTGCGCGTCGGCGCTTCGGGGAGTTAATTTAACCGCCTTCTCGAACGCCACACGAGCGGCCGGGAGGTCGCCTTTCTGCATGGCGGAGAGGCCGCGCTGATACTCCGATGAACCGGTGGTAACTGGCGGTTTTGACTGACCAACAGCCACACCAGACAGAATTGCGATAATCAGTGAGATGGCGGAGAATCGAAGCGCGCGCAGGATGGACAGTCCAGCCGGAAGAGCGCACCTTTTTCCCGAGGCGGATTGTGGTTTGGCAGTCAGCTCGGGCATCTCTTCGACCTTGAATGAGTCTTGAACGTGTGCTGAGAACATTCCAGTCAAAGACGCCATGATCAAAACATTCCGTAGCACCGTCTGGTTCGGCGTTCTCCCCTTGTTTGTTGCTCTGGCTTCTCAGAATAGCGCAAACCCGGCGTTCGGAGTTTGGCGTCGAATCTCGGAGACCCCGATCATTTCTCCGCGTGGGAAGGGATGGGAGTCAGCGGGAACTTTTAATCCCGCGGTGATTGAGCGTGACGGCAAAATCGTCATGCTTTACCGGGCACAAGACGGGAAGGGCACTTCGCGCCTCGGCTTGGCCGAAAGCAGCGATGGCATTCGTTTCACGCGTCGAGCCGAACCGGTTTTTGTGCCGACAGAGGAGTACGAAAAGGAAGGCGGGGTCGAGGATCCTCGCCTGGTAAAGTTCGATGACATCTACTACCTGACATACACCGGCTACAACAAAAAAGATGCGCAGCTTTGCCTCGCGACCTCGAAAGACCTGATTCGCTGGGAGCGTAAAGGCGTAATCTTGCCCGCGTACAAGGGGCGTTGGAATGTGCGCTGGACGAAGTCAGGGGCGATTGTGCCGCAAAAAATCGGCGGGAAATACTGGATGTATTTTCTGGGGACCAGCGCCGACAATAAGGATCAGGCAGGACTGGCTTATTCCACCGACCTGATTCACTGGATGGAAGCTACCACCGCTCCTGTTTTGCCCGTGCGCCCGGGGC
>CATPBY010000031.1 GCA_955652845.1 uncultured Terriglobales bacterium
ATATCTGTTGAATATCCGATTAATCGAAGCCACCCCTGTTGCGTTCAGCGAGCTATGAAAACCCAGGTAGGCTTGTGGGTGCTGATGCCCTGCAGATTAGAGAGCATAGAGGTAACTACTTACGCGTCGCTTTGGCTGAGGGTTGAGAAATTTTTCGTAACTGGAGAGCTAAGCAGTAAACATTTGGGGCGATGCAGCAGGTGGGAACTTTCAACCTAAACTATTTCTATGATACTTCGATTTTGATGAAGAAATGGAAAAGGCCGTGACATTGGTTATGCTCTAGCCGTCGACTCCTGCGAGGGAGTCAACAGCGTGGACGCATGCACCATCACGGCCCTCGATGTGATCACCGCTTTCGCGGTCCCAAACCCCAACTGCTCCTCGCAGAGTTAGTCGGTTTTTTCGGGTTCGGGCGGCCTGTCAGGTTGCCCTGCCTGGCCAACCACTCAGTCTACTTCGGACTGGCAAACATTTAATTTCGCCAACCCTTTCAACCGTCGACGTGGCGAACCTTAAACATTTCTGTAATAAATGTCAACGCCGGTTTTCGGTGCAAATCAAAATTATTGTGGCGGCAACACTAAAATTACAAGTTGTTGAACGCGCGTCCTTTGCCGCGAGTTAAAATTGTGATGTCTCGTTTTCCACAGAAGCTTGCACAGTGATGCAGATCGCCACGCGTGAATGCAATGAACCACGATGATGTCTTGACGTCAACCATGCACCTAATGCATGGTTGTCCGGAGAGAGACAGCGCAATGTTGGATCTCGTGGCGTATATCGATGGCGGTTCTTTGGGAAATCCGGGGCCATCCGGCATTGGCGTGGTGATCGAGGGTTCTGCGGATGGCAAGATCAGAATTGCCAGGGGGATTGGACGCCAGGACAACAACGTGGCTGAGTATGTTGCGCTCCTGGAGGCGCTTCAGTGCGCTTTACTGCTGAAAGCCCGTACCCTCCATGTTTATTCCGATTCGGAAGTTGTGGTGCGGCAGATGATCGGCGAGTACACCTGCCGTAGCCCCCGCCTTTACTCTCTGAACTGGATCTGCCGCAAGCTGGCCCGCTCCTTCCACTTCTCGATATCTCACGTCCCCAGAGAGAGCAACACTGAAGCCAACGGTTTGGCGAACTCTGCGGTCCGCAATCAGCTTCTGTAATCAGCTTCTGTAAGAGGCCGCCATGCCCCTTATTTGTCCATAATTCCAATCCCTTCCCGGATTTTCACGATGCGGTTGATTCCAGGATTTTCCAGGCGTTGCACCAAACCGCTCGGCCATCGAATTTCCACGACATCGATTTTGCTGGCCTGGCCCAGTCCGAAGTGCAGGCGGAAATCACTCTGCGAAATATAGCCTCCACCGCTGCGCACCTCCTGGGATTGTTGGTGGCCCGCCACCCATAGCGTGACTCGCGCGCCGATGGCGTCGCGATTCGATTTGGTTCCGGTCAAACTCAGCAAGACCCAATTTCCGTGGTCGCCATAATTCTTCAGCAGACTGGGACGGTCATGGCTGTTGTTCACCAGGAGCTCGACCGCGCCATCATTATCGAAATCAGCAGCTGCCAGTCCATGACCGTTAAGAGGCGTGGTGATTCCGGGTCCGGACTGCAGCGAAATATCGCGAAACTTTCCATTGCGTTCGTTCCAGTACAAAAGTTTGCGTTCTCTGAATGTGCTGTTCAGGCCTTTCCCGTCCAGTTCGGGATATACGTGGCCATTCGTCATGAACAAGTCAGGCCAGCCATCGTCGTCGACGTCCACAAAGAGCGTGCCCCAGCCCAGAAATTGCGTGTTTTTGCTTAACCCGGCTTCGACGGTTGCGTCAGAGAATGTTCCGTCATGATTGTTCCGGTACAGGACGGCGGTGTCATCGGAAAAGTTGGTCTTGATAATGTCAAGCCAGCCGTCGCCATCGTAGTCAACCGCATCCGCACCCATACCTGCCTGTTCATGACCATCTTCGTTATAGGCCACGCCCGCCATGGCTCCGGTTTCTGTAAAGGTGCCGTTGTGATTGTTGTGGAACAACAAACTGGGCGTGGAATCGCACGCGACATAAATGTCGGGCCAGCCGTCGTTGTCGAAATCACCGGTTAAAGCGGTAAAGCAATAGTAGGGAGGAGTCTTCGCCACTCCTGCTTTGTCGCTCACGTCGGTGAATGTTCCGTCCCCGTTATTGTGGTAGAGCTGGCTGTGAGTGCCTTTCAGCCCTCTCGGACCGCACATCACCGGGATACCCTTCCACTGGCACTGCGCGTTGCTTCCGGGCTTGGGAGTATGTTCAAGATCGAGATCGACGTAATGGGTAATAAAAAGGTCCAATCGCCCGTCGCGATCGTAGTCTACGAAAGCGCACCCGGTAGACCACCGCACATCGTCGTGCCACAAGCCGACCCGCCTGGTGACGTCAGTGAATGTGCCATTTCCGTTGTTGTGCAGCAGGATGTCGTGTCCCCAGAAAGTTACGAACAGGTCGACCCAGCCGTCATTGTCATAGTCTCCCGCGCAGACTCCCTGGCCCCATCCGGCCAGGGCTACGCCGGCGCCGCGGGTCACGTCAGTAAAAGTTCCATCATGGTTGTTGTGGTAGAGATGGCTGGTGGGTTCCTGTCCTTTAGGAAATCCCTCCAGCCTGCTTCCGTTGACCAGAAAAATATCGGGCCACCCGTCGTTGTCGAAATCGAAGAAGGCCGCGCCACTACCCGTAGTTTCAATGATGTATTTCTTGACTTGCTCCCCGCCGGCCTCAGTCTTAGCCGTCAGCCCGGCGCGTTCAGCAATGTCAACGAACTTGACGTTTGGCATGGGCAGTGGCGCGGGTTTCGCAGCTGTCTTGGGCGCCTGAGCGGTCAGAAACACAAGTGGGAACAATGCGTAGAGTAGCGGAATCGCAATTGCTCGCATTGTACGCGTCATGGGACCTGGCAAAGCATGACAGCAGTCGTTCCGTAGGAATGTTACAACGGGGATCCGATTTAAGACTGTGCTGGAGAGCGATCTCGCTATCGATAGGCCCCCCGGCTGGTGAGGCGATCAGCTTCTTTTCTTTCCACAGCCGCCTGCGCCGGGCGCCCTGTCAGAGCGTAGATTTCGGCCATGCGCTGGTGAGGTTCAGCCTCGGAGGGCCGTAGCCTGGCGGCTTCTTCAAGATAACGCAACGCGTCCAGGTACTGCCTGTTCCCCTGGCTCATCTGCGCCATGAAGAAGGCGGCGGTGTAGAGCAGAGCCAATATCTCGGCGTCCTGCGGGTTAAGCTGATGGGCATGGTGCAGCGCCTGATAAGCCGGACTCTGTTCCCCCATCTTCATCAGGACGGCCCCGTAGAGGGCGTTCAATTGAAATAAATCTGGCCAGCGTTTGAGTGCTTCGGCGAGAGGAGCGCGCGCCTCCTCCAACTGATTTAACTGAAAGTGGGCGAGGGCGAGATTGTATTGCACCTGCGGAGATTGCGGCGCAAGCTCGGCGGCTCGCTGCAAAGGCTTCAGTGCAGCTTCTAAGTCACCATGCTTAGCATACAGGGCGCCGAGTTCGGTCAGCTTATCGGCATCCTCGGGGTCGTAGAGTTGTTCACAGAGGGCGCGCGCTTCTTCTCTTGGACCCAGATCCAGTTTTTGTCCGCATTCCAACCTCAGCTTGCTCTCATTATTGTCGCGCTGCCGCAATTGCTCCGATCCGGCCAAAGCCTTCGCAGCGTCTTCTTCGCGTCCTTGCTTGCGATAAACCGAGGCCAGTTGATAAGGAATACGAGCGTCCCGAGGATTGGCGTGGGCCGCCTCGTTGAGCCATTTTTCGGCGGCGGCTAAATCGCCCTGTTTGAAATACGCATATCCAAGAAAGTAAGCAGTATCGGAAAACGGCGGCTTGAGAGCAGCCTGACTTAAGTGCTGAATCGCGGCTTCGAAGTTGCGATCCTCGAGGTCCACTCTCCCCAGGTAATAGAGGACGTTGGGATGATCGCCTACTTGGCTTCGCACCGTCTCAAACTCGCGGCGGGCCTCATCGGACTTATGCATTTCAAAAAGCGCAACCGCCAGCGGGAATCGCGCCCTCAAAGTCAGTTTGGGATCCAAGTCCAAAGCTGCTCGGAATTCGGCGGCGGCGACCTCGTATTTATCCAGCTTCAGGGCGTCATATCCTTTGCCTAAATGCGCTTCCACAGCGTCGCCAGCCGTAGGCTTATCTTGTGACCTCTGCTGTGAGGGGGCGGATTGCGCGGCCAGCAGGGTGAGCAGAAGAAATACCTGAAGGGAGCTGTGAAAGCGGAGAACCATTGCGGATCATTATAGTTTGCGAGAAACCGGTGGCGCAGGAGCGGTCCGGTTAGTTTGAATTTTTTGTACTGAGAGTATTGCAGCGGTAGTATATTGGTAGTATGAAAGAGAAGACCTCAATCACACTCAGCCGCGACGTTCTCGCTCGCATTGACCGGCTTGCGGGATTAAAGTCGCGGTCCTCCTTCATCGAGGCTGTGCTCCGCCGTTACCTCCGGGATCGTGCTCGCGCGGCTGCCGCCGAACGCGACCTGGCCCGAATTAATGCAGCTGCAGACCAGCTGAATAGCGAAGCCGCGGAGGTGATGGAATACCAGGCATCGGGCGAATAGCAGGCTGCGCGAAATCAGCATGAAACGTGGGGAACTTTATCGCGTATACAAGCCGGGCGGCGATCCTAAACGCCGTCGGACGTTTGTGGTAGTTAGCCGGCAAGTGCTCATCGATTCAAAGTTCTCGACGGTTGTTTGCGCGCCAATATTCACTCGCGGCGAAGGCTTGTCGACGCAGGTGGCCGTCGGAGTGGAGGAGGGGCTAAAGCACACCAGCTGGATCATGTGCGACAACCTGGTCAGCATTCGCAAAGCTGAACTGTCTCAGTTCGTCGGCACAATATCAAG
>CATPBY010000032.1 GCA_955652845.1 uncultured Terriglobales bacterium
GGTCAGCCACCGCGACCCGCTCCTTGGGTTGCGACGCCTTCCTGGGAATGACGATTCTGGCTTTGGCCGTGGACCCAGCCGGCTTGGCCGCCCGGTGGGGCGCCTGGCTGCCGTTAGCAGCGGGAGCATTCGATGGGTTCACCGCCGGCGAAGATGCTTGCGCGGCTGGCGCAGTCGCCAGGGCAGCGTTTTCATCCATCGCCTTTTTACGCTCCACGTTGTTGACGGTGTTTCTCGTGTTTTCGATGACATCCGGGTTCTGCCCCCAGGCAGCTCCCGCCGTCATTCCGAATAGCAAAATTCCCGTGGTCAGCTTCATAAGCTCCTCTACCGTTTGACCGGCGCGGCTGCAGGCGGTGCCATGTCGTGACTGAAAAATGTGGTCGCCGTGCAGGTGGCTACAACGCTCTCATTGGGCGCGTACTGGTAAGTATGCTTGGCCTTTGCATCGGTGGGTTTCTTGGTGGTCGCCACCAGCAAGCCCGAAACATTCACGATGCGCTCCAGTTTTCCCACCCGATCAAAGAAATTGAGCATCGAGTAGTACGGACCATCCAGTTCCATTTCGAAGGGCAGCTCGGTATAGAAATCCTTCGCTGCAAGAGGCTTGGCGGTATACCGCCGGAGCTCGACCCCGGCTTTGGCGGCTTCCGCGTCCAGCATCTTGATAAAGCCGTCCACTTCCTTCTCGTCGGGCACGATATGCCGTTCGATTTCGAGTTGCTGCTTGAGGCTCGCCACCTGGCGCTCGATTTCCGCCAGCTTTGGCCGGTAGGCTTCCAGTTCCGCGTTTTCGCGCAGCTTGGTTTCAAGATTACTCTGGGCGACGGCGTTCGCTTCCCGCTGCGACTTGAAGATGGTGAAGTACAATCCGCCGGTGATCAGCGCCGCCCCGGCCAGCAGGGCTGCCCATTGTTTGAGACCCGACATTTCGTTGAAGTTCGCCATAATTTTTTGCCCTTTAGGACTTCACCTTTTCGCAGGTCAGGGTAAATTGAAAAGCCTGCAATTCTTTGTAGGTATCGTCCTGGAAGGTCTCTTTGATTTCGATATTGCGGAAGTATCCAGTCTTTTGCAGATTGGCAATGAGGTTGGCTACCGCATCGTTGCTCAGCGCCATGCCTTCGATATCGACGTTGCCGCCCAGGTCTTTCATCGAATTCAACCACACCGCTTCAGTGCCATTCACTGTCGTTCCGATAGTGTTCAACAAGTTCACCGGCCCGGCCTGGTTGGCGCGAAGCTGGTCAATGACGTCTACCCGGCGCTTATAGCTCTCTGCCTGACGTTGGCGCTCGAGGTAACGCGCCTTCACGTCCGCCAGTTCGTGGTTCTTCTGCTCCGCGACTCTCATTTGCGAGGCAATCTCCTGCTTCTGTTTGTCCAGGCGGTACCAGTAGACGAGATTGAGTGAAGCGGCCAGAGCGATTACCAGCAGCACCTTCATTTTCGGCGAGCCAACATCACCCACTTCCATGACCGGCGCGGAGGAAGCAGGCCCGCCCCGCTTGCCCTTGGATTTCGACGTTCCCAGCAGGTTGATTCGGATCATAAGTTTTCAAAACTCCTTAAGGCCAAACCCACCGCAACTGCCATCTGGCCAGCGTTTTGCTCGATCAGTTCGACCCCCGGTCCTTCCACCGGCGGCGCAATCTTTTGAAACGGATTGAAGATCTCAACCGGCAGCGAGAACTCCTGCCGTAAAGCCTCGACCAGACCTGGAACTTTCGAGGATCCGCCCGCCAGATAAATTTTCTCGATATGCTCTCCGGCGGCGCTGGCCCGGAAGAAATCGAATGTCTTCTGAATTTCGAGCACGATAATCTCAGTCACCTGCTGCAAAATAGGAGTCTTGGCGTCCTCGCTGACCGTGCCCACCTTGTGTCCCAGTTTCAGCGACTCGGCATCGTCAAAGCTGAGGTCCAGTTCCTTCTGCAACGAATCGGTGTACTGGTGGCCGCCCACGCTGACGTCGCGCGGGAACAGCGGGGTCGTGCCCTTGACGATGTTGATGTTCATGACGCTCGCACCCAGGTTCAACAGCGCCACCACCTGGCCCGGCGCGGGCTCGTAGTTGTACTCATAGCAGTTCTGCAGCGCCAGGGCATCGATGTCCACGATAGCCGGAGTCTTGCCCGCCATCGAGAGTACGTTGGTGTAGTTAAGAATCTTGTCCTTCTTGACCGCGACCAGCAAAACATCCATCTGCGGATTGCCCGCGTCTTCAGAAAGGATCTGGTAATCGAGGTTCACGTCGGCCAGGTCGAAGGGAATGTGCTGAGCCGCTTCCTTCTGGATGGTCTCGGCCAGTTCCTGATCGCTCATCGAAGGCAGCGAAATCTTCTTCACGATCACCGAATGCCCGCTCACCGCCGTGGCTACGCTCTTGGACTTGATCTGGTTCTCGGTAAACAGCTTCGAGATCGCGCTCGAGACCGTGCCCGAATCCACGATCATGGAATCCACCACGATATCCGGCGCCAGCGGTTCCAGACCGAGGTGCGCCACTTCAATTCCGTTGCGGCCCTTCTTCAGCTCCACGGCCTTGATGCTGGAGGAGCCCACATCCAGACCAACAATCGTTTTCGATCCGAATCCAAACATGTGCCCGCCTTTACTGTTGCCCGGCAGCTTTGGCAGCCGCCTTCGGTTTCTTCTTGCCCTTCGCTTCCATCAGGCTGGATTTTTCTTCCATCCACTGATCGAGCCTCGACTTCTTGAAGCGCCAGCGGTTGCCCAATTTGAAAGCAGGGATTTTCTGCTCCCCTACGTACTTGTAGAGCGTGTCCGGACTCACTCCCAGGTACTGTGACGCCTGGCGAATGTTCATGACTTCTCGCGAGTCGGCCATAATTCGTGTTCCTTCCACAGACTCAGACCCCGTCGCGGCCGGTGTCTCCGGCCTGCGGAGCAAACTTGGGAGTAAGTTCCTCGAACAAAATCGCGTTCGAGTGAATTTAGGTGGACTGAGCATATATCAACCCGGAAAGACATGAGGTCAAGGCGTATCTCCGGGTTTTACCGGGTTTTATGCCGGTTTTCTGGAATTGGTCACGAATGAATTAACCGGCTACTACTAGGTATAGTACAAGCGTTTAACAGCAATACTTCTAAATGTGGTGTTTATACAGTCGGTTCTAAGTCCAAGCACGAAACATAACCAAAGTACTAAACACGTTACGAGGGTTGTTGGACGTGTGGAAGCCATAAAGGCCATATCTGCGCCCTGAATTCAATGTTTAGCCGAGAAAAATGACTATGTTGCAGGCACTACTCTCCGCCCGGCTGGTTGAGTCGAGGGGTCAAATCGGCTAAAAAATAGAGAAACAGCCCAAAGTGCAGGTAATTGTGGCTGGTGTTCGGGATTGAACCAGAAAAGCCGCTAGCCGAACCACTTTCCCCCATGTAGCCTGTTCGGACTTTCGTTGGAGGAGGCTTTGCGCTACCTCGATCGTCTTCAACCGCTGGCGCTGCTGGTTCTGCGCGTGGTTTTGGGAGCTATCATGGTTGGCCACGGATATCCGAAGATTTTCGGAGGGCTAGCATGAGTGTAGTGATCGTGATGATCCCGGCTCGTGTCATTGGCGGACAGTAATTTGCGGAGCGGTGGGAGCAATGTGACAATAGACCCATGCGAAAATCCTATAC
>CATPBY010000033.1 GCA_955652845.1 uncultured Terriglobales bacterium
AATTAGAAGCGTGCTTCCGGGCGGAGCACGTCCTCCATAGTTTCGCGGCGGCGGATGACCTTTACCGACTTTCCATCAACCAGCACTTCCGCAGGTCGCAGACGCGTGTTGTAGTTGGATGCCAGGGCCATGCCGTATGCGCCGACATCGAGAAGGGCCAGCAGGTCACCCTCTTGCAAGAGTGGCAATTCCCGGTCATGAGCGAAGAAATCTCCGGTCTCGCACACCGGTCCAACGACATCCACGATTTGGGTTCCCGCAGGTGATGCCAGGCGAACCGGAACAATCTCGTGGTATGCCCGATAGAGCGATGGACGAACCAGGTCGTTCATCGCCGCATCCACAACCACAAATCGGCTACCACCGTTCGCCTTCCGGTAGAGAACTCTGGTGAGGAGCGCGCCGGCCGGTCCAACGATAAATCGGCCGGGTTCGAGCAGCAGGTGCACTTTAAGTCCACGCAACGGTCGTAACAGGGCCTCGGCATAACCCGCGAGATGCTCGGAAAACTTGGAGACGTCCCGTTCCTCGTATGCAATGCCCAGGCCTCCGCCGGCGTCTACGTAGTCAATCTTGTGCCCGTCTGCCCGCAACTCTCGCACCAGTTCGGTCACTCGTTCCATGGCCGCGGCGAAAGGTTTGACGTCGATAATTTGTGAGCCGATGTGCACACTCACGCCGCTGATCTTTAAATACCTGGGACCAAATCCACGAGCGTAGAGAGTCCGGGCTTCGCTGATGGGAATGCCAAACTTGTGGCGCTGCATGCCGGTAGAGATATAGGGATGAGTGTTGGCGGGAACATCGGGATTCACGCGCAGGGCGACACGCGCCGTTTGCTTGGATCGCTCCGCGCACTCCGCCAAAGCAGAGAGTTCCGACTCACTCTCTACGTTAAATAGAAGGATTCCGGCCCTGAGCGCGGCTTGCATCTCATCGGCGGTTTTGCCAACCCCGGAGAAGACAGTGTTTTTGGCCAGCCGGCGATCCGTGCGCAGAACCCGCTCCAATTCTCCGCCGGAGACCACATCAAAGCCGCACCCCATATTCGCAAGCAGCCGCAAAATGCTGAGATTCGAATTAGCTTTTACCGAATAACAGATGGTGTGCGGAATTTTGCGGAAGGCGCGGTCAAACGCGATCATGCGCGAGCGGATTGTAGAAGCAGAGTAAACGTAGAGCGGCGTGCCGAAGCGCTTGGCCAGTAGTTCCAGCAAGAACTGGTCGCAACACAGGGCCAATCCGGTAGATTGACGCCGCAGTAAGCCCTTCCACGTCTCCCGATAGGAAAACGCGGGAGGTCGTCCGCGGCGCCGGTTGCCTGTTCGGCTCAAGTGCCTGTTCCAGCTTCGCCTTTGGCTCTGATTGCGACTACAGTTTGATCGTCGAAGGTTTCTACTCCGGCGGCATGTTCGGCCACTGCCTTGAACAGCGATTGCACTACGCAATCCGCGGAAACTTCGGCGCAGCCCGCGACGATTTCCTCGACCCGGTGTCGTCCGAACATGTCGCCGGCGCGGTTCCGCGCATCCAGAATTCCATCGCTGAAAAATACGAACATCTCGCCCGGTCTTGCCTTAAAACTAAACTCATCATACTCGGCATCGTCGAACAATCCGCATGGCAGGCCGGTGGCTTGGATCACTTCAATCTTTCCATCATGGCAATACAGCGGGCGCGGCAGCCCGGAACTGGCGACCTGCAGAGTGCGGTGAATGTCGTCCCAGACTGCATAGATCAGGGAAACGAACTGCCCGTCAATCCGGCGTTCCCCCAGCGAGAAGTTCACCGCGGAAAGCATCTCCGCCGGACCCGGCTCGATGGGAGCGTGCGACCGCAAAATTCCGCTGACCAGCGCCGCGTAGATAGCGGCGGGCGCGCCCTTGCCGCTGACGTCGCCCACCACAATGGCGAGCCGCGACATTGAATAGTTCACGAAGTCGTATAGATCTCCGCCTATGGCTCGAGCGGGAGCGAACTTGGCGGCCACGTCCAGGTTCGCGCAGGTGGGAAGTGACTGCGGCAAGAGCCGGAACTGCAGCTCCCGCGCCAGCGCCAGATCGCGTTCCAAACGTTTTTCCTGGCGCGCGATCTCCTCATAAAGCTGGGCATTTTCGATCGCAATCGCCACCTGAGCCGCCAGCGTAGTGACGGTACGTTTGTGATCATCGGTGAAGAATCCGCGACGGGTGTGTTCGAGGTCCAGCACTCCGATCACCTTGTCCTTGTAAATCAGCGGCGCGGCGAGCTCCGAGCGGGTTTCCGGATTGAGCCGGATATAACGCGAATCCTTGGTCACATCCGGAACCAGCACTGCCTGCTTGTGCTGCACTGCATACCCTACGATGCCGCGGCCAAGCGGGACATCGTGCTTAAGCTGAATGTTTTCCTGAAAGCGCAGGGAAAACCGGTGCTGCAGTTTTTCGCCAGCGGCGTCCAGCAGCAGAATGCTGAACATCTGGTAATCAATGAGCCGGCTGAGCAATTCCGCGATACGCTTGAGCAGTTCGTCGAGATTCAGAATTGAGGTCAGTTCCCGTGCAATCTCATTGAGCAGCATCAGCGTGCGGGCCTGCCGCGACGTACGCGTATGCAGGCGGGCATTCTCGATGCCGACTGCCATCCGTGATGCAATCAGCGTCAGAAGCCGTTTGTGCTCTTCATGAAAGTAATCGGCCTGCTGTGCTTCGATGTCAATCACTCCGATCAGCCGATTCTTCACGAGCAGCGGGACAGCCAACTCGGAGCGCACATGGGGAAGCGCGGCGATGTACTGAGGGTCCTTGGTAACGTCGGCCACCAGGACTGCCTCGCGCCGCTGCGCCGACAAACCCGTCACCCCCTCGCCAACTTTAATTCGCAGCCGTTCGGCCACGTTATCCGGATAACCGATGTGGAAGCGAACCCGCATTTCCTGCGTCTTTTCGTTCAGCAGAAGAATGGCGAAAATCTCGTAATCGATAACTTTGCGGACCAGTTCCGCCACACGGCGCAGGGAAGTATCCAGATCGAGGGTGGTAAGGGCGTCGGCGACTTCCAGCAGAAGTGGTTCAACTTTCTCACGCAAATCGGATTGAGTCACAGCCGTTCCCACGATTCCTTATGATACCAGCCAAGCCAAAGGTCAGCTTTCTCGTGGCACTATGCAGATGTCGGGCAGATTGCGATAACGCTCCGCGTAGTCCAGCCCGTAGCCAACCACGAATTCATCTGGAATGCTGAATCCGACATAGTCGGCGCTGATGGCCAATTTTCTCCGCGAGGGTTTATCCAGCAACGCGGCAATGCGAAAGGCTTTCGGCTGATGCGCGGCAAATAGCTTTTTCAAAAAAGTAAGCGTGAGCCCGGTGTCCAGAATATCTTCCACCAGGATCACGTTCTTCCCCTTCATCGACTGGTCGACGTCCTTGGTGACCTGGACCTCTCCGGTGGAATCCCATCCACTCTTGAGTTCTTGCGCCGGACTGGGCCTGACGCCGTAGCTCGAAACGCCGATGAAGTCAAAGGTAGAGTCGAGTTCAACGTGGCGAGCCAGATCACTCAGGAAAATTGCGGCGCCCTTCAAAACCCCGACGAGAATCACAGACTGACCGGAAAAATCGCGAGTGATCTCGGCGCCCATTGCCGCAACGCGTTCGGCGATCTGCTGACGCGGAATGAGAACTTTCAACTCAGGCACGGCGAAACATATTAAACTATGCACTCGGCAGTTAGCACCCAGCATTTGGTCCGGCCTGTTTTCTGCTGGTATCTGAAACATGCATGGCCTAAATGCTAATGTCAGGCGCTAAAAGCTGCCAGGAGCGCATGGATCTCAAAGGTATAAAACTCACCTGGCTCGGCCACGCGACGTTCCGCATCGAGACTCCGGCGGGCAAGACTGTCCTGATCGATCCCTGGGTCATGGGCAACCCCATGTGCCCTGCAACGGAAAAAGACGTGAAGCGAGTTGACGTCATGCTGTGCACGCACGGACACGGTGACCACATTGGCGACGCGGTAGAGATCGCTAAAAAACACAATCCCAAAGTCGTTGGTATTCCGGAACTTTGTGGCTGGCTGGAGAAAAAAGGTGTTAAGCAGACTTCCGGCATGAACAAGGGAGGCACGCAGACGGTAGGCGACATTAAAGTAACCATGGTCCATGCCGATCATTCCTGCGGTATCCAGGACGGCGACCAGCTTATTTACGGCGGCGAGGCCTGCGGATACGTTGTGGAATTCTCCAACCAGGTCAAGATTTATCATGCCGGTGATACCAATGTTTTCGGCGACATGAAGATCATCCACGATCTTTATTCACCGGTGATTGCCATGCTTCCCATCGGCGACCATTACACTATGTCTCCGCGAGAAGCCGCCTATGCC
>CATPBY010000034.1 GCA_955652845.1 uncultured Terriglobales bacterium
CCCCTGATGATGGCGCGCAAGACTTCAACCACCTGGGTCATTCCAGCTTGCTGAAACAGCCGGATGCCCGCAATCCCCGAAGCACCCGCCTCCATACAGGATTTCGCGTTCTCAAGCGACATGCCGCCCAGTGCCAGAACGGGGATTTTCTCCCGGCATGCTTTACTCAGCGCTTTTAAGCCAGCGGACGCTGCGAAGTTATTTTTTTCGAACACCGGGCCGAAGACTACAAAGTCCGCGCCTGCGGAAGCCGCATGTCGTACTTCCTCAGCAGAATGGCATGAAACACCAATCGTCGCGGCCCTGACCAGTCCTGCCTGGCGCCAGACGGCCCGAACTTCTGAAGGGGAAAGATCATCGGAACGCAAATGAACACCGTCCGCACCGCAAGCAATGGCAACATCCGTTCGAGAATTGGTGAGCAGCCGGGTTCTTGGTCTCAGTTCTCCGCTTAGGGAGGAGAGATCCGCCGCCGGACGCAATGCTTCCGCAGCTTCCAAGGCCAGCGTTTCGAATGCCCGGCCTGCCAATTCCTTTTCGCGCAGTTGAACGTAGTCCACACCCAAACGCGCCGCCTCGGCAAGTTTTTCGAAGAGGCGCTGCCGCCGGGCAGGTTCGTCACCGGCAAATTGGGTTCGATCAGATATGTAATAGAGAAGCAAGAATCTGACCCGCCATTCGCCGCTATCGGCATCTAGAAAGTGCGGGACGGTTCGCCCATCAACTACGGATTGGTCTTGGCGATCTCCGGCGCCGGCGCTGCCTCGTCCGCTCGCTTGGGCTGCTCCGCTCCCAGATGGTGTTTGGTCAGGCCATCTCGAAGAAATTCGAACCCTTCCTCGGGAGAATCAACCATGCGGAAAAGGTCCAGGTCCGAAGCCGAAATGGTGCCCGCGTCTACCATGGTCTGAAAATTAATCACGCGGTTCCAATACTCACTGCCGTAGATTACCACCAGAATTTTCTTGGCCAGCTTTTGAGTTTGAGCCAGAGTGAGAATCTCGAACAATTCATCCAGGGTTCCGAAGCCTCCGGGGAAGATCACCAGCGCCTTGGCCAGATAAGCGAACCAGAACTTGCGCATGAAAAAGTAATGAAATTCAAAGTTCAGCGCAGGCGTGATGTAGGGATTGGGATTCTGTTCAAATGGCAGATTAATGTTCAGTCCAATGGTCTTGCCGCCCGCTTCGTGCGCGCCCAGGTTAGCGGCTTCCATAATGCCAGGACCGCCGCCCGTGGTGACCACAAATCTCCGCCTGCGCGCGGGAATCTGTATTGACCATCGGGTGAGCAAGTGCGCCAGGCGTCGCGCGTCCTCATAGTAGCGGGCCATCTCCACCTTGGCCGCCGCCTGCTTGCGGTGCGCGTCCAGATCTCCGCTGCCTTTCCGGTGCGCTTCGCCCAGGATTCCTTCGGCATCAGAACGGCTGTGGAAGCGTGCCGAGCCAAAAAACACCACGGTATCCTGAATCTGCTCGCGGCGAAAGCGAGAGAGCGGTTCACTGTACTCGGACAGAATACGCAGGATTCGCCCATCCGGGCTGCCAAGAAAGCGTTCATTCTGATACGCCAGAGGTGCAGGCTTGATTCGACTTTCGCTCATGATTGCTTATCTTCTCTTTGGTTTTCAGTCACTCAAATCGGCCAGATGAGGAACAAATTGTGAGATGAAACCTGGTTCAGAACTGCTGGACCTCGTGGTAACGGACAGCCTCCCGGAAGCCAATCCAGATATCCAGCAGTCCCAGTCCGCTACACAGTCCGCGGATAAAACCATTGGACACGACTGTGCGCAGACCCGGCCATCGCAATAGCAGATAATTGTCAGTCCATTGCGGAGTCCACGGCACTACCAACAGCAAGACTCCCGCTCCCGCACATAAAAAGACGAAGAGCAACACCAGCAGCCTATGGAGCCAAAGGTGCAGCCCGCTTGGCCGGTTCGGCCTGGCTGCTACGCGAGGCGGCAGCACCGTGGCAGAACCAACGCCTCTCTCGGCAGGCGATAGCTTGGTGGGCGCGGAGCTGGATGGAATCTCCTGGGTGGGAGTATCCGAATCAGGAGTCAAGTTGCGCTCCCGAAACTGGGGGGAGCGATTTTCCAGAAGATTCGAGCGCACGTGCTGGGGTTTGAGAAAAGGCCCATCGCCACATTCTACGACTTCAGGGCCTTTATGCGCTCCCCGACATCGCGGTAGTCAATGTTGCTGCCGTACACCTCGGTGAAATGATGGAGAGCCTCAGGCCTGTTGCCCGCAGCTTCATAGGCTGATGCTAGCTCATAGTGCAGCGCGGTGCGGGTTTCCTCGTCGATGCCGGCCAGCTTGAGAGCTTTCTCATACCACCGGATGGCTGCCTCGGGTACTCCTTTATCCAGGAAACATTGCGCCAGCCAGGTGTAGGTCTGCATCAATTGTTGGAACGTGTGCCCGCGGTCAACCGCCTGGCATACTTTCTGCAGTTCGCCGATAGCTTCGTCGAGCAGGCCCATCTCGCGGAAAGCTACCCCAAGATTATAGTGAGTTTCGGGATCTTCGTCGGCGGTGGCCGTGTCCTCTTCCAATTCGTGCTTCAATTCCCCGAACATATCAGCCAGGTCTATCCCAGCCCCCGCAGCTGGAATTGGAACATGAGGCGCTGCCTGGGTAGCCAGGGGTCGCATCTCTGTGGGCTGATAGGTGAAAGCCGGAGATGGCGCAGGGGACTCTAACGCCGGCGCTGCCGCCGCGGCAGCCGAAGCGGCAGGCGCTGCGAAGTGAGGCGACTGAGTGCTGGCCACCTTTCCTTTACTGGCCTTTTTAATCACCGATTGCGGTTTGGACTGAGGTGCCGGCTCGGGCTGGGGTTCCGGAGCATCGGGCAGGAAGCTATCACCCAGGGAGGCTTCCAGATCGGAGACAAACTCACCCAGTACTCCAACCGGAGAGACCGTGCTGGCTGCGGCATATTCTGGGGCAAGCGGGCGCGATGCAGGCTCGATTTCGGGAGTGCCTCGCCGGGGCAGATATTCATCGCCTGGCACGGAGTCGAAATGGGCCGCGAATTCTTGGCGCGCTTCGGAAGCAGCTGGAAGCGCCGCCGTTTCCTCGAGCGCAGCGGGTTCGATCTCCTCCACCGAGACTTCCTCGATCGCTTCATGGGCATCCGGCGCTTGAGCGCTGGCCGCGTCGATCTCCGCCTGCATTGCGGAAAGCATCGCAGACCCAGGCTTTAGACGCTCCAACTTGGCGAAAGCCATCTGCGCCTGTTCAACCATTGAATGCGTCAAATAGAACCGGATCTCTTCGACGGTTTCCTCGATGGCGGCAGACTCTGCGGATGCCGTGGGCATGGTCGTCGCGGTTTGGACGGCAATTTCTTCGGGAAGCGAAACGGCCGACGGTTCCGCCGACAACTCGCCCTCCCACTCCTCGGAAATGTCGATCTCTTGCTCGCTGGCCGGGGCGGATTGAACCTCAAACTCTGCGGCTTCTGCCTTCGATTTGCCGCGCTGGCCGCTGGGCGAATGAAAAAATAATCCCGTCACTCCGGAGGCGGGTCTGGCTGCTGCGGGAGCCTTCTGATTTGAATCGGCAGCAGAGACCACTGGCTGCTTGTCCTGGAATTCGGGTATAGCTACTTTTTCGGTCTCGACTGCGCTGGCCGAATTACGCTCCTCATACTTGGTGGCCAACTCACCATAACGAGTGGCCTCCTCCGGGTATCCAGCATCGTGATACACGCCCTCCAGGGTGCGACAGCAAATCGCTGCCTCGGCAAATCGTCCCGCCCGCGTGTGTAATGCCGCGAGCCGCTGATTCAAACGCAAATCCTTGGGTGCCCTGGGCAGTGCCGATAGCAATGGCCCCAGAGCTTTGGCGGGCATGTTATAGGAGACGAAAAGCTCGGCATCCGTTAACGCTGCGCGGATGGCGAGAGCCGCCTCATCGGGGTAGCGCTGGTCGATGAACGGAGCGGTGGCTTCCAGCTCCTCCACCAGGACCGCTCCCTCTTCTGCCGTGATCAAGCGGGAACTGACTCCGCCTCCGAGGCGCGCCACAACCTGCTGATAATTGCGGGCATGCAACTGGTTCTGGGGCTCCAGCTGGGTCAGCTTCAAATAGTATTCGCGGGCCTTTTCGAGCTCTCCAGAGTGCACATAAGCATGCGCCAGCAGTTCGTATACCTCGGTCGTATGAGTGCTGTCTCCCGCTTTTTGGAGCAACTGGAGCAGGGTTTCCAGCAGTGGAGCGTTTTCGCGCACATGCCCGATCATGGCATGCAGGCATTCCATTACGCTTGCCGATTCGGTCGCCAGCAACCGGTCAGAATACTGCTGATAGACCAGGAGGAGATCCTCGAAACGTCCCGCCGCCATTAAAGCTTCGGCATAGCTGATAATCGCGCCCGTGTCATTGTGGACAGTGAACAGTTTTCCCGCCAGCGTCCCTGCCTCTTCCAGGCGTCCGGCCTGCAGGTACGCCTGCATCAGCGCGTGCAGCCCGTCAGGATGGGTATCAAGATCGGCCACCTTTTCCAGGTTGGCAATTGCTCCCGCCATGTCGCCGGAGTCAAAGGCGTTTCGTCCCCGCAGTAGAAGCGCGTGGCTGTTGCCCGGATCGAGCGTAAGCATGCGCTGCAGAATTTCTTCAGCCGGGCCCAGTTGCCCCCTGGCTCGAAGACTGTCGGCTGCGGAAGCGAAAATCTGCCAGGCCTCCGTCTTTTTGTTGAGACGCAGATAAACCTCAGCCAGGCGAACTCGCATGGCGACGTTTTCCGGATCCATCTCCAAAGTCTTCTGGAAGATTCGGACTGCCTGTTCAAGCTCTCCAGCTCGCAGAAATTCTTCCGCCACCTGCAGATATTGCGCCCGGGCGTCATTGAACAAGCCCTGCTGAGTGTAGAGTTCAGCCAACCGCAGCACGCCTTCCAGAGTGGGCTTGAGCTTGGTCAGCTTCTTGTACATCGCGATAGCTTTGACGGTGAAGCCCTGGCTGGCGTATGCGTCGCCCACGCTTTTGAAGCATTCGATGGCTTTATCGTTTTGGCCAAGGCGCGCGTGCAGGTCTCCCACGGTGTTACTGACCGTGAGGTCCTTGGGGTCAGCCTTCAGGATCTTTTCGTAC
>CATPBY010000035.1 GCA_955652845.1 uncultured Terriglobales bacterium
CCCAATCTCGTTCCTCCTCGCCGAAGGAACTCTAAAAGGGGACACTTCTACTGTGGTCTCACGGGGACACTTTTAATGTGGTTCAACAGCCATAGGTTGCCGGTCTTACCATCCGAAGAGCTTCCTTCGTACTTCACGGCGCTTCGACCATTCACGGTATCGCTGCCGATTTTCCGGCAACTCCCAAGTCTTTCCTTGGTCTTGAGTTGCGCGGCCAGCTTTTCCCAATCCGGGCAGGCATTGTCCACGTCGGCCGGTCGCCAAAATGCCAGTGCCTGTTGTTGCACCATAGGGCTGGCGACGTCCATGTACATACGCCGTTCGGGCATGACTACAAAATAGTGATGACCGCCAGTGTCCCAGATAACAAATGTGCCGGGGGACCCCTGTTGTTGCGTGGGTTCGATCCGGACCTTGTCGCCGCTGACAAAAATCCTGGCGACGTCATTCTCGCGGCCCGAACGCAAATTGAATGCGTCGGCAGTGAAATCCTGGGCGAAGCCCGCAGTGCTTACGATGAACAGAAAAGCTGACAATATGTAAAATCCGCTCCCGTGCCGCATGGTTGAACCTCGGTTTGCAAAATAGGCCGGCCAAAGGTTTCAAAAGAGATGGCGGCAGCATATCAGAAACTCTGGGGCGCTCGGAATCCTTGAGGGGAGCCATCTCGGCTGGTTTGTACGGATGACGGCGTCAGGCGCTAAACTGACACCTCCATGAATTACATCTATGGAATTAACGCTGTTGCCGAGGCACTAAAGGCGCGCGGGCGTTCGTTTGAGTGGGTCGGTGTGTCCAAAGAACGCCACGACCTGCGTTTGCAACGCGTCGTGGAAGAATGCCGCCGGCAGGGAGTGGCGGTACGTTTTTTGGGCCGTGGGGAACTCGACCGCATGGCAGGGAACAATGCTCATCAGGGGGTTGTAGCGGTCACGTCGAGTAAACGCTACAACGATCTCGACGATGTGGTTGCTGCCCGGCGAGGGCGGTATTCCCTGATCGTCGTGCTCGATGGGGTAGAAGATCCGCATAATCTTGGCGCCATCCTGCGCACTGCGGACGCCGCTGGCGCGGACGGCGTGGTCATTCCCGAACGCCGCGCCGTGGGTGTCACCGCGACTGTCGCCAAGGCTTCTGCGGGCGCGAGCGAACATCTGCCCATGGCCAAGGTAACTAACATTGCCCGTACGTTGGAAGAATTAAAGGACAAGAACCTGTGGATCGTTGGCCTTGATGAACGCGGGGTTCAGACCTACGACTCACTTGATTACAGGATGGATTGCGCCATCGTCCTGGGATCGGAAGGCAAGGGTGTCCACGATCTGGTGGCGAAGAAGTGCGATTTTCTGGTTTCCATTCCAATGCTGGGGAAGGTTTCGTCTTTAAATGTTTCGGTCGCGGCGGGAGTGGTCTTATACGAAATTGTGCGGCAGCGGCAGAGCAAAGCGGAGACAGACAAGTGAGAGTCAGGTTCTCGAGTTTGCTTTGTCTGCTTTGCGCCGCTGTGGTGAATTGCAGTGCTCTCGATCGCGAAGCCTTCACCTTCACTAAATATGATCTGGATGTCCGCATTGAGCCTCAACAGCAGCGCCTGGCCGTGCGAGGGAAAATCTCGCTGCGCAACGATTCTGCAGCGCCGCAGAGCGACCTTGCGCTGCAAATTTCTTCCAGTCTGGACTGGAGGTCCATTCGCATCGCGGGGCAGCCGGTCCGGTTTGTAGGTCATGAATACACCAGCGATATCGATCACACGGGCTCGCTTTCCGAGGCGGTAGTGGTTCTTCCGCGCGATATGGCACGTGGCGACAAGGTGGAAATCGAGGTTGGATACGAGGGGACGATCCCGCTCGATGCGTCGCGGCTGGCACGCATCGGCGTACCCGACGAGAAGGCAAAGCACAGCGATTGGGATCTCATCGGCAAATCGTTTACAGCGGTACGCGGCGCAGGTTATGTAGCGTGGTATCCAGTGTCAATGGAAGCAAGTTTGGCGGAGGGCCAGGGCGTGTTTAAAACGCTGGGGAGATGGAAGGCGCGGGAAGCAGTGGCAGAGATGAAGATCACCTTGACTTATTCCGGGGAGAGTTCCGGCGCATCTCCCGCGGTCGTTTGTAATGGAAAAGAAGGCAAAAACATCATTGGAGGTAGCGGAGGTGATGTGCGAGTGGAGTGTTCGTTCATGCCACTCGGCTTCACAGTGCCTGCATTTGCCATTGCCCATTATTCGCTGCTGGATCGTCCATCGTCGACGGTTTATTACCTCTCCGAACACAAGCCGGGAGCGGAACGCTATGCGATCGCGGAAGAGCTCGCACTTCCGTTCGTCACCCAGTGGTTCGGAAAGGCGGGAATTAAAGCCGAAGTGGTGGAGTTGGCCGATCCGGATGCCGCGCCCTTTGAAACTGACAACATGGTTTTTACACCGCTTGCCGGCAGCGAATCCCGGTGGTACGCGCTCACCTCGGTGCACCAACTGACGCATGCGTCGTTTCCCTCGCAGCGTCAATGGATTTATGAAGGCTTAGCGCACTTTGCCCAGGCCGCGTATCTGGAGCATTTGGATGGACGTCAGGCGGCGCTGGACTTCATGGGATTACACCGGACCGCAATAGCCGATACCGAAAAGGCGGTAGCCGCCGAGCGCGATCAGAATAAAGGCGCGGGCGAATCACTAATTAATACCAACACCGAGGAGTTTTATCGCAGCAAGGCCATGTACGTGTGGTGGATGTTGCGCGACACAGTCGGCGAGGACGTGCTGCAGAAAACTCTGGCGGCGTATCGTCCCGACCAGGACAAGGAACCGAGTTACCTGCCACACCTGATTCAAAAGCAAACCAAGCGGGATCTGGAATGGTTTTTCGACGATTGGGTCTATCGTGACCGCGGGTTGCCAGATTTCCGGGTAGAGTCAGTGTATTCGAGCCAGACATTACGCGGCAGTTACCTGGTCACAGTTTCCATCGAGAATCTCGGCAGCCCGGGCGCGGAGGTTCCGGTCACGGTACGGGTGGATCGCGGCGAGGTAAGCCAACGGTTGGAGGTTCGGGGGAAGTCAAAGAATACGATCAGAATCGAGGTTTCATCTCTGCCCCGCGAGGTTGTGGTGAATGATGGCAGCGTGCCGGAAAGCGACACAAGCAATAACACCTTCAAGATCGAGAGCGCAGAGAAATAAAATAGTCTGTGTATCTGCGCCTGTGAATCAGGAGCGAATCATGACGCAAGCTGAGTTGAAGAAGCAGTTGGAAGCCGCGGAGAAGAGCCCGAAGGAGATCGCTGCAGCCGTGTCAGGTCTTCCCGACAAGACGCTCCGGTACAAACCGGGGCCGGATAAGTGGTGCATTCTGGAAATTCTCGGACATCTGGCAGACATGGAAGTGTTGTATGCCTATCGCATCCGGCAAATGCTGGCGGATAAGAAGCCGGTAATCGCACCGATTGATCAGAACGACTGGGCGAGACATCTAGGATACACAGAAACGCCAGCCGCCGAACTGGTCGCTCTTTATGGACTCAATCGCCACGCCAATGTGCGATTGCTTCAGCGGCTTAAAATCTTTGACCTGGAGAAATCTGCGTACCATCCAGAGCTGAAAACCAACGTGACTGTAGCGGAGTATATCGAGAAGATGGGAACGCACGGCGCGAGCCATCTAGAGCAGATTGAGCGACTGAAGAATGAAGCGGGAAAGAGCTCGACCAGCAATGTTCACTGATCAGGCACAGACAGTGGCAGCGCATTCGTAAACTGTACTAGCGCGTCCAATTTTCCCGCCGCCGCTCCCGAGTCAATCGACCGTGCCGCCACCGGCAAACCATCTCCCAAGTGATCTGCCCTGCCGGCCGCAACCAGGGCAGCCGCGCCATTCAGCAGGACAACATCGCGCCGGGCTGACTTCGTTCCTCCAAGAACGTCGCGAATGATCTCCGCGTTGATCGCAGCGTCTCCGCCGCTGATATCCTCAATCGTCGCCCGGTTCAGACCGAATTCCTCAGGCGTAACCTCGCAAGTGCGGACATTTCCGTCGCGCACTTCGGCAATGCGTGTGGCGCCGCTGATTGTGATTTCATCCAGGCCGTCCAGTCCATGTACCACCATGGCCCGGCGCGCGCCCAGCATGCTGAGCGCCTGGGCAAGTTTTTCCACCAGTTCCACCGAATAGACACCGACCACTTGCGCCGAGGCGCGCGCCGGGTTCGTGAGTGGACCGAGTAGATTAAAAACCGTGCGGAGGCGAAGTTCGCGGCGGGCAGGTTGCACATACTTCATAGCCGAATGCATTGCCGGAGCATACAGAAAACACATTCCAACTCTTTCGAGACAAGCAACCAGGCGCGCTGGAGTCAAGCCGATGTTGACTCCCAGAGCTTGCATCACGTCCGCCGAACCGCATTTTGAAGTAACGCTGCGATTCCCGTGTTTGGCGACCCGCACCCCCGCGCCAGCCACCACGAAAGCCGTGGCAGTCGAAATATTGAATGTGCCGCTGGCATCACCGCCTGTGCCGCAGGTGTCCACCAGGGCATCGCGGCCAGTGCCACTGACATCGACAACTGAGTCCTCACGAAGCGGCAAAGGCTCAGCCGCAGCCCGAATGGCCTCGGCAAATCCCACGATCTCCTCGACGGTTTCCCCCTTCATGTGCAGGGCGACGAGCAAGGCGGCGATCTGCGAATCGCTACACTTGCCGCTCAGAACTTCGGCCATCACCGACCGTGCCTCCTCGCGGGAGAGCGACTGACGGTGGTTGGCAATGCGATGGAGGGCGTCGATAATCATCGGCGTTATCGAAATCTCCACAGACCGAATACGCCGATGTCTTCAGCCCTGCGTAACCACCTGGCGATCAGAAAAAGGTTGCAGATACAAACCGCCGCTAGAGCTGTTAAAGAAGTCCCGTCCCACAATTGATCCGGCATGAACACCTCTGGCGATGATTGTAAGCAAACCCAGGGAATTGCGCAGTGCTACGCGAGTGTCAGCGCTGTTGTCTTTACCGATTGATCGGGCTTCTATAGAATCAATTGTTTGCTGCCCGTTCTTCTAAGCCGCAAAGTGGGCCCTGCCGACAGGTTGAAGCCGAATCCAATATGAAAATTCACGAATATCAGGCCAAACAGATTCTGAAAAAGTATAGCGTCGCTGTACCGCGTGGAGAAATGGCAGAGAGCCGCGCCCAGGCCGAATCCGCCGCGAAGAATCTCTTCAGCGCCGGTGCCACAGGCGTTGTGGTCAAAGCCCAGATACATGCGGGCGGCCGTGGTAAGGGCGGCGGAGTCAAGATTGCAAAGTCTGTGCAAGAGGCCAGCGAGATCGCGTCAAAAATGCTGGGCATGACGCTGATTACGCACCAGACCGGTCCGGAAGGCCGCGTCGTTCAACGCCTGCTGATCGAAGAGACATTGCCTATTGAGAAAGAACTGTACCTTGGGATTGTCATTGACCGCGGCGAAGCCAGGCCTGTTTTTATGGCGTCCGCTGCGGGCGGGATGGAAATCGAACAAGTCGCGGCGGAGAATCCCAGGGCGATCCTTAAGGAATACATCGATCCGGGCATGGGACTGGAAGCCTTTCAGGCGCGCAAACTTGCGTTCGGGCTCGGTCTCAAGCCGCAGCAGAGTAATCAAGCGGTGCAGTTCATGACCGGATTGTATAAAGCTTTTGAAGACACCGACTCATCGCTGATGGAAATCAACCCTTTCGTTACCTGCACCGATGGCAGGTTGTTCGCGCTCGATGCCAAAATGAATTTTGATGACAATGCCATGTTCCGCCACCCCGATCTTCGCGAACTACGTGACACAACGGAGGAAGATCCCCTCGAAGTGGAAGCGTCGAAGTACGCGCTGAACTACATCAAGCTGGACGGGAACGTGGGATGCATGGTGAACGGCGCGGGCTTGGCCATGGCGACCATGGACATCATTAAGTACGCTGGCGGCATGCCTGCCAACTTTCTGGATGTAGGAGGCGGCGCCAACGCGGAACAGGTAACTCACGCATTTGAAATTTTGCTCAGCGACAAGAATGTGAAAGCTGTGCTGATTAATATATTCGGCGGTATTTTGCGCGTGGACACCCTGGCTACGGGCGTGGTCGAAGCCGCGAGGAAGACGCAGATCCAGTTGCCGATCGTTTTGCGCCTGGAGGGAACCAACGTTGAGGCAGGGCGGGAAATCCTGAAGCAGTCAGGGTTCAATTTCATTGTGGCCGAGACTATGAAGGATGCTGCTGATAAAGTGGTGGCGGCGGCTCGGGCTGCTTGAGGGAGCAAAAGAGCAGGTTTGTCGACTGCGTATTTCTTTCGCTCCGCGAAACAAATGCTACGCTCAGGATGACAGGAAGTCGCGCTGCATGACATGAAGTTTGAGAGCTGAGAGCTAACATCGAAGAGCTGAGAGCTAAAAGCTGAGACGAATTCATGAGTATTTTGGTAGATAAATCGACGCGGGTCATTGTTCAAGGACTAACCGGCCGGGAAGGTACGTTCCACGCCAAAGCCTGCGCGGAGTACGGGACTCAGATTGTTGGAGGAGTTACTCCGGGCAAGGGTGGAACGATGCACGAAGGCTGGCCGGTTTTTAACAGCGTGCAGGCGGCCGTGGACAGTACGTCGGCGGATACATCGATCATTTTCGTGCCTCCGCCCTACGCTGCCGACGCCATCATGGA
>CATPBY010000036.1 GCA_955652845.1 uncultured Terriglobales bacterium
GCCCACATCCTGGTAGGTATAGCAGCCCGCTCCAATAATAGGTGAATCACCGCATCGTCCAGGGAGTTTGAATGCCAGGCCGCTGGTCGTTGTAGCGCCGGACATTTCTGCCTTCGTATTGAGCGCGGAGCAGTGAATTGTGCCGGTTGGAGGAAACACGACGCGGCGAATTGCGGCATGCCGCAATTCCGGCTCGATGCCAAGACTTGCGGCGTACTTTTCGAGAGTACGGATACGCTCCCGCCACAAGTCTGACTGCGGCTTGACGTCGGGCGCTTGCCAGTGCGGATCAGCCAGTCCCGGACCCCACCAATCGCCGCTCGAGTGATACTCCTTCCATAGCATCCAAATCTTGCGGGAGTTTTCAGTCAGCAAATTCTCGCGGGGGAATCCCCTTGCCACGGCGAAGCGTTCAGCGCCTTCGCCCACCAGCATGACGTGGCCGGTGTGCTCCATTACCGCCTTGGAAACGAGCGAGACATTCTTGATATTGCGCACGCCGCCAACCGATCCCGCTCGGCGCGTGGGACCATGCATGCAGCAGGCATCGAGCTCTACTACCCCTTCTTCATTGGGCAGGCCGCCGAGGCCGACGCTGTCGTCTTTGGGATCGTCTTCGGGACCTTTGATGACACGCAGCGCAGCATCGAGTGTATCGCCGCCGTTCTTCAGGAAGGTGTAGGCATCGTCGAGGTAAGCGTATCCGTTATTGGCGCAAACGATGATCGGGCGTTTGCCCAAGCCGATCCCGGATTCAACTTTCTTCGCATCCTGCTGGTTCTTTTCCTGGGCTCGCAAACCGAAGGAGAAGGAGCCTGCAATTGCAGTGGTGAGAAAATCTCGGCGCGAGAAAGTCACGCTGGCCTCCGGCGGCTTTAAATCAGTGGAATAGAATAGCACGCGATTGTGGGTGTCCTGCCCGGTTCAACCCAGGGCTGAACGGGCGAGGATGCCCCGCGCCAACATCGGCTGTACGGATGCTAGGAAGCGGCCCCGATTCCGTTGGTGCGCTGGTCGGCGCGATAGCGAAGAAGGGCGGCAATGTTGCCCACCCGATCGAATTCAGGATCGTCTGTAACGTAATAAAGCTCAATGTCGTGGCGAATGGCGGCGGGAACAATGGCCTCGCAAACGTCTTCCAACTCCCTCGTGCCCCGCCCACAAAGCGGGCAATAGCGCACCATATGAGCGTCCAGATGTCCGCAGGCGACGCACTCGACCGCGTGAGAAGAATAGTTTTCTCCCAGCAGAAGAGTCTGGACCTCGCCCATCTCGAGCGAGCGCAATACGCGCCGCAGACCAGTTACTCCGCGATGATTGCCCTTCGCCTGTCTGAGAACTTGCTTCATTACCTGGTCGCGACGCTGGTCCAGCGATTTACGAAGGGTGCGCTCCGCCTGTGCACATAGCTGGTCATGGCTTACACCGGCAACATTCACCGGGAAATGACCCAGCACTGCCTTTGCCACATAAGGATGCAGGTGAGATTGGAGCTCATGCCAATTGCTCTCCGAGGAGCCGATCACCAGATAATCGAAGTTCCCCTTCTCTTGCGCCTGTTTCAAGTGCGCCGCCAAGTTTTTGAAGTGGTGCAAAGCTTCATCGTTGACCCGGCGCTGGGCATGGCCCCCATCGTATCCGGCGAAACCATCGCCCCGGCCCCGGCGCGGCAAAGAGTGAAAAAGCCCCTCACGCTCGGTGAGTTCATCGAAATGCAGATCAAAAAAGCGCGCCCTGCGACGATCAAACACAGCTACACCCAGCCGGGGATGCGTTCCAAGCAGCACCATGAGCGGCTTGAGGTGGAACCGGCGATTAACAAAAATCTGTGTGCCTGCCAACTGTGCAGGAAGGTCAAACTCACGCCAGAAGTTGCGGCTGCTGCAGGCGAAGACGGCCTTCGCCCGCGATTGCGTTCCCTGCCAGGAACCGGCCAGCTCGAGCATGCGGCGCAGATCCGTACGCGCGCCATCATTCTTTACATCCTGCTTCCCATCCTCTCCAGCTTCACGCAAGGCGTTGCGAACCACGTCTTTCGCCAGAATCGATCCCTCGCGGTGGGATCTGTTGTGCGGTTTGGCTGGTTGAAAATAAAAGCTCACTGCGGAGTTGGAATCGTCGCCCGATTGAAATTCAGCCAGCCCACGGATGTCATCACGCGTAATCATCAAAAGCTTCTCCGCAATAGAGTGAATGCTCAGTCCGTTCCCGTGTCTTGCAGAAGGTTTCCTGGAAAGCGATGGGCGATGGGCGGAGAGCGGCGCAGGTGGTCACGTGCAGCCAGTATGGAGGAACGTATCTCTTCCTGCCGCCGATCGGTAATCTCTGAGATTTCGTCTACTGAGAAGCCTTCGATGGTGTGCAGAATAAATACCTCCCGGTCAGGGCGGCGCGCACCCTGGAGAGCGTACTGCACCAGGGCGATCATTTCGTCAGAGGAGGCAATATCCTCAGGAGTGGCGGTGCGGCGATCAGGGATAACGCTCTCCTCGGTCAGCATTTCATCGGGCTGATGGAACTGCAGTTCGGATTCATCGCTGGCGCGCACGTTCTGTTTGCGGGCAGAGACTTCCAGTGGAATGGCGGACAGACTTTCTTCGCTACGTACTGAAAGGTCGTCAAGGGCGCGAATGGCCAACCGGTACAGCCACGGTTCCAGTGCCAGCCGGTCGGGCTTTTCGCCTCCATCGCCAAGCGCCCGCACCATCACCTCGTCGACGACTTCCTCTTTACTGACGAAGTCGGGCGAGACTTCGCCGGCCACCTCCCGAAAATACAGCTCGCGTTCGACAAAACGCTCGAGCCGGCTCAAATTAGCGTTGACATAAGAACGAATGTCATCGGATGACACTGTAGCAGCCGGCAATGCCGCCAGAGTCTGCTCGAAGGGAACCTGCCGCTCCGGACGGCCGTTTTCTGTACGGCGGCGACGCCACTTGTGTGAGCTGCGCAAAAGATCTTTGTGCCTGGTAATCTGCTGCAGGAGATCGTCGAAAGCAGCCTTTACCGCGGCTACAGCACTCGCCGCTGACTGCTGCACCGCCATTTGTCCCGATGGCAGCCGCAGATTTAATGACACGACTGTACCTTCACGGACCGAACTTTGCTCCACTACCCCCTTCAAGTGCACTAGTTCCGGGCGAAAGACCTGCAATCGCTTGCCCAGCTTTTCCAGCAGGTGTTGAACGTCCTTTTCAATGTCGGGAGTTTTATGAAGCCGGTAACTGATGTGAACGTTCATGCAAGCCTCAGAACACGGGAAGACCGAACCCGCGAAGCTTTCCGATACTTATTGGCTGATTTTACACCCGGAAGAAAGATCACAAGTGGAATTTAAGGCGCAGAACAGGAAAAATCAGGTTGTCCCTTAATCGCGCAGAGACGGCGCCCTCGGCTGTCCAGTGCACGCGAGATTGGGAAGGGAAAGGGAAGGCGATAAGTAGGCCAGCTTAGACCGCCACCGTCACCGACGTCTCAGTTCTCAGCACTGGTCGATAAAGCGTGTCGCGCTCGATGGGTTGGCGGCCAGCTTCGCGAATCAGGCGCACCAGCTCCTGGCGGCGCATGCCCTGAGGAGTGGTAGCGCCGGCGTCGTGATAAATCTTTTCTTCAATTACCGTTCCGTCGAGGTCATCAGCGCCGAAGCGCAGCGAAATCTGGGCGATTTTCGCCGTCATCATCTGCCAGTAAGCCTTGATGTGGGGAAAGTTGTCGAGCACCAGCCGGCTGACCGCAATTTGCTTGATGTCCAGCATGCCGCTGGTTTTGGGCAAATGCTGTAGTGGTGTGTTATCCGGATGGAAAGCCAGCGGGATGAAGGTCTGGAAACCGCCCGTCTGGTCCTGTAATTCACGAAGTTTGAGCAGGTGGTCAACGCGGTCCTCGTCATTTTCGACATGGCCATACAACATGGTCGCATTGGACTTTAAGCCCATTTCATGCGCGAGTCTGGCGGTTTCCAGCCATTGATCACCATCTATCTTGTGGTCGCAGATGACATGGCGCACCCGCTCAGCAAATATTTCCGCTCCTCCGCCCGGTAGAGAATCGACACCGGCCAGTTTCAATTGTCCCAGAGTTTCGCGAATAGAAAGCTTGGCGCGCCTCGACAGATAAGCCACCTCGACCATAGTGAAGGCCTTAAGATGAACTTGGGGGAAGCGCTGCTTGAGCCCGGCGATCAGGTCGAGGAAATATTGAAATGGCAAATCCGGATGGAGGCCGCCGACAATATGAAACTCAGTGACCGCCTCGGAGTAGCCGGACGCGGCCGTCTGGAACGCCTCTTCGAGCGCCAAGGTGTATGCGCCCAGAGCGTCTTTCTTGCGTCCGAATGCGCACAGACGACAGGCAGCAACGCAGACATTGGTCGGATTAATATGGCGGTTGACGTTGAAGTATGTATTGTCCCCATGCATGCGCTCGCGCACCAGGTTTGCGAGCCAACCCAGGGCCAGTATGTCGCCGGTGCGATACAGACTGATTGCGTCATTGGCACTCAGGCGCTCGCCCGCAATGACTTTCGCGTGGATCGGATAAAGACGCGTGTCGTCGGTCTGGAAGGCGTGGCTGGTGACCATCACTTCAAATAATACTCTATTGCCTGGTACTGCTCGAACAGTCGGATGCGTTCCCGGGGGAATGAAATCGGCACGGCGACACGCCCGCGCCTACCGGGTTATCGTAAAGTTATTTCCGCCACAACAGGTCTCCTGCTACAAAAATAAAGAAAACCACCGAGATCACACCGTTCATGGTAAAAAACGCCGCGTTCAGCCTGGATAGATCGCGTGCAGACACAAGAGAATGCTCATAAGCGAGTAACAGCGCCACGACGAGTACTCCGGCGGCGGCGATCTTCCCCAGGCCGAATACGGCGACGAAGCCGACTAAAAAAGCCAACATGAGGATATGGCAGACGCGAGCAATCCAGAGCGATTTGTTGACGCCGTAGAAACGCGGGATGGAATAAAGTCCTGACTGCCGGTCAAACTCGTAATCCTGGCAACTGTAAAGTACGTCAAACCCGCCCACCCAGAGGGTGACTGCAGCGGTGAGCAACAGGATGCGAGGATCAAACGATCCGCGTACTGCAATCCAGGCTGCGGCGGGTGCAATTCCCAGAGCGAATCCCAACACTAAATGCGACCAGCGAGTAAAACGTTTGGTGTAGGAGTACAGCAGCAATACAGCCAGCGCGACCGGAGAGAGAGCGAGTGACAGAAAGTTTAGTTGCGACCCAGCGAACATGAACAGGGCGCAGGAAACCATCACAAAAGTCGCCACGAATCGGGAACTGAGTAAGCCAGCAGGAAGAGCGCGAGTCATGGTGCGGGGGTTGGCGGCGTCAATCGAGGCGTCGGCCAAACGGTTGAATGCCATAGCCGCCGAGCGCGCCGCCACCATAGCAATCACAATCCATACCAATTGATGAATTGTCGGACGGCCGTCAGCGGCGAGCATGGCTCCGCATAGGGCAAATGGCAGGGCGAAGATAGAGTGCTCCCACTTGATCATCTCCAAAGTAACGCGCAAATTGCGGAAGACGGACACGAGAAGATTGTAAAGCAGTTCCAAAATCCCGGTTTTCAGTGGCCAGTTCTTGCTTACCCGGAAGAAGCGTATTTCTCACCGCCGATGAGGGGAACGAAACGACATCCTTCCATGCGCTCTACCAGCGGTTTACCCCCGTGCGCGCGCACCAATTGAAGCTCCTGAGCTTCCGCCGGACCTACGGGAATGATCATCCTCCCGCCCTCGCGCAACTGCTCGAAAAGAGGGGTCGGAATACCGGGCGCGGCCGCAGATACGACGATGCCGTCATAAGGAGCAAATGCGGCAAGACCCTGGCTTCCATCGGCTACGAACACCTTCACGTTCCCGTAGCCAAGCCGCGTGAGAAGCGATTCAGCATCTCGCGCCAGCGTGGGATGACGTTCGACCGAGATGACCTCGGCGCAAAGTTCTCCGAGCAGCGCTGTCTGATAGCCAGAACCAGTACCGATCTCCAGCACTTTCGAGCGGGGCTTCAGCGCCAAGGTTTCCAGCATAAGGGCGACGATGTAAGGTTGAGAAACGGTCTGGCTTTCGCCAATAGGAAGCGGGTGATCCTCATAAGCCTGATCGCGGTAGTGCTCCGCCACAAATTCATGGCGCGGCACGCGGGCCATGACGTCGAGGACCCGCTGGTCATGGATACCGCGAGCGCGCAATTGCGACTCGACCATCTTCTGTCGTGCATTCGCGAAGCGGTCGGGTTGAATTTCCACGGGCGTGTTTTTCCAGATTGACCCAACCGAACGAGCGGTCGGCGGCTACTTTTTGCGTTGACGGACTCGCACGTCAAAGCTGACGACACCGTTCTGATCGCGGAGGCCCACGATGGAAACGTTGCGCGTAATGTTGTACTCCACCTGAATGATCTGCTGTGAGGTCTGAGAAACGCTGGTGGTGTAAGTAAGTGTGAGATTGTTGGCCACCTGTTGCTCAATGGTGACCGCTGGTCCGGTCTGAGTAGGTGAAGTCTCGGTATTCAGTCCCTGCGGGTCAATCTTGATGTGGCTGACCCCGAACAAATGCTGCATGCGGTTGCTGACCGTAGCATTAATGGCAGCATTGAGAATGGCGCTGGAGGCCTCCTGGCTGAAGGGCGATCCACTGGATTGCTGCAGTTGGGCGGATTCCTCGCGAGTGCGGCCCAGCGCCAGCAAGGCAATGATATCGGCGGTTGGCAAAGGCGGTTCCGATCGGTAAGTAATGTTGAGCTTGTCAACTTTACCGTTGAGGATCAGTGTGATGTCGTAATCCCGGATGTGCGTCGAAGCCTGCAGATCCAACACCGGATCGGTGCTTACCGGATTGGTGAAGGTCACATCTCCCCGCTCCAGCCGATATTTGGTCCAGTTGAAATACACTTCCCCCTCGATGACATCAGCGCGACCGAGGAGAACTGGTTTTGCGGCGGTGCCGCGCAGACGCAAATCGGCGTCGCCAGAGAGGCGTACCGTGGCGGTTTGCATTTGCAGTTCCGGAGCGGTCACGATGTGAATGTCCAGACGGATCTGGTTCAACAAGGGATTGGTCTGCGGCAGCGCGGTAGTTTGGGCGCTGCGCGCCAGGTAGGCGCCGAAATCGAAGCCCGGAGTCATCGCCAGACGGTTTACCGTGATATCTCCGGAAAGGGTTGACGCGGCCGTGGTGCCGGCAAAATGCAGATTAGCAGTCGCGGTGGAACTGATGCCCTGCGGATACCGCAGCCGCACATCCTGCCCTTGCACCGTGATATCGAAATTAAATGCGCCGTTATAGGAAGTTGCGTAGCCGCCAAGCGTAACCAGGCCCCCGCCGGTATGCGCCGTCAGGGACTCGATCTGCAGACGATCCCGGCTGAATATGAGCGAGCCGTTTATGTCACTCAAAGCGCTGGGCAGATCGCTGTAACCGACAAAACCGCTTGCGATCTGCACCCGCCCCTGGGTGAGCGGCCTGGCTACAGTGCCGGCGACTGTGACGTCTACGGTTACCATTCCTGAAGAGGAAAAGGCAGGATTGAAGGTCTCAATGAGTTTGAGGTTGGCGCTCCCTTGTGCCCGCAGGTCGACTTTCCGTTCGCCGTTCAGTTGTACGGTACCGCTGGCGGAAAGGTCGGTTCCCTCGCCGATCAAGCGCAGCTGTTGAATACTGACGACCTGGCTGGAGACAGAGAAGCGAATCGGCCCTCTGCTGCGCATCTTAAAGTTTTCCACGTCCGCGGAAAAATCGCTGAGATTGCCGCTGATGCGCAGATCACGCGGTTTGAGCAGCGGACCTTCGAGCTGAACCTCTCCAAAGCTGGCTGAATGCCCCGTCAGCCGCCCCTTCAAGTAGGTCCGCAGGAGAGCATCGACATCCAGATGGTTGAAGCGCAATGCAAAGCTGGAAGGCCAGTCATCGTTCAGCTTGATCTTTCCGTCGATGTCGAGTTCCGCGTTTTCAAATTGCGACCTGCCCGTCAGCCGGACGTCCCGCCCCTCGGTGACGGCATCAATGGTTAGATCTCCAGCACGTTCATGATCCAAAGTGAGAGCGCGCAGGCGTATCGCCGCATTCACCGTTGGGTTTTCCGGCGTACCGGAACCCACTGCGGTGAAGTCCATGCGCCCTTCCACGGCAACCCGGCTGGTCTGCAGTTTGGGAATCCGTGCAAGATCAAAGTTCGCGCCAGTGAAACTGAAGCGAAAGGCCCGAGTGGAGAGGTTGTAAGTTCCATCTCCCGTCACTCGGGCCTCGAAATACTTCATTTGTATGTTATTGAACGCTGCCTCGCCTTTGCTGAAGCGCATGGCAGAGTTGAGGCGCTCCACCGGCTCTCCATAAATCAACGCATCCGTTAGTTGCAGGCGGCCTTCGCCCCCGGGCTCGGCCAGCGTCCCTCCGCCCTGGAGAGAAAGGTCTACACGTCCGCTGATCGGATAGGAATAGCCGGCAAGCGCCAGCACCTCTGCGGCTTCCGCATTATGTACATTCACCCGGGCGTTAAACAAACTGGCATCCGTCAATCTCCGTTCCTGCAGGCTGGCGGTCAGGTCAAAAGTAATGGATGCGTTGCCCTGATGCAGCGTACCGTTGCGGGCCGCGAAGTTATGCGGGGAGAGCCGGATATCTGTAGACAGAGAGTCCCAATGCACATGATTTTCCTGCGTCTGTGAACTCGCGGGAACCAGAAGATCGAAGCTCTGCGATTGCAGGCTGCCGGCAAAAGCTATGCTTGAAAGTTTTCCAGTTGCGGTGCCGAGGAAGGAGGCGCGGCCATGCAGCGCAACGGGAATGTTCCCCTTATATCCCGCCGCCGCCAGGACTGGTTGCCACTCCCCCAGGTCAGTTGTGTTTACCGTGAGTTTTAGAGTAGCGCGAGAGGACAGCGTGCCCGACGCCTGCAACTGCGTGGCTCGAGTTGCGGCATTGAGTTCTTTTACCTCTATTTCGTCCAAAGCGGCCCGATAAGCCCCCCGAAAATGCGCCCGAAGCGGAAATTGAGCCGCGGTGGGATGCGCGGGCGGGACAGCATCGAGAAGGATTTCGGCTTCGGTGTTATCCAGCGATCGCTTCCAGCGAGCGTCAATCGATCCGCTCACCGCCGCCGCCATATGGATGCGATGGAATGGGCGCGCCTCGGTAGCCAATGCAGACGCTATCTCGGCTGCGGAAAGGTCCTTCATCCTAAGGTGAACCGTTCCCCTCCGCTCTCCAGGTTTACCTTTGCCGGGAGGAGCGGAACCGAGCCACTGTGTGATTTCAGCGTCGCCGGAGACGCTTCCACTCAAAAAATTTGCCTGGATTTGCGAAAGCGCGACTCGCTGCGGATCGAGCGAAAACTGGGAGTTGAAATCCGATGTGCGCAGGCCCACGCTACGATCACGATACTCGAAGTCTTTGAGAAAGATTTTGCCGTCAGATGAGAAGTCACCCGCGAGCCAGGAACCTCGCCCCTTCGCCTGTAATATGCCACGCCTGACTTCATGATGTCGCGCAATCGTCTCTGCTTCCAGCAAGTCCAACTTTATTTCGTAATCAGCGTCTATCCTGGGATGCTGGAAATCTCTGATTCGAACGCTGCTCCGGAGCAGCGAGCGTCCGGAAGTCGCTTGCAGGGAGGTGATTTCCACATTGTCCCGGCCGAGATTGAAGTGCGCCTCGGCCGTCCAGGCAAATGGCCGGTAGCCGTTGAACGTGGTGTCTATTTTACCCAGGAGGAGATTACCGTAGAAGCGCCGCCGCAGCAGCGAATACGTCATGTCGGCGGCTACGTCACTTGCAATGAAGTTGAAGGGAATCTTCTGGTCAGCCCATATCAACTCGCCATGACGGGCTTCGAAGCGACTTATTGAGAGCGCAAACAGTTGTTGCAGCGCATTTTTTCCCGGCGCCGGCGCCAGTTCGGGGCGAGGCTGATTGGTGGCGCCATCCGGGTACACGATAATGTGCACGACGGGGTGGTCTAGTACCAGCGAGCTGAATCCGAACCGGGTTTGCAGGAGCGAAATAATTCGGATCTGTGCAATCACGCGGGCCACGTGAATATAGGGAATTTCGGTTGCCGTCTCCCGGCCGTGAATGGTGAGGTCTTCTACGTCAACCCGTAAGCGAAACGGAGAGGTATGAAATCCACCCAAATCAACTCTGCCGCCGGTAATGCTTTCCAGTTCGCTTACCACCAGGCGGTGCACCCGGATCTGAAAAGCTTCACTGGTCGCATACCAGGCGAGTCCTGCCAGCGCAAGCGCGCTCACAACAGTTGTGATCGCCAGGTACTTCCAGAGCCTGCCCCGACGCGTTTTGGCGCCGGTTTCCGTCATTGCGCATTGGCTCCGCGACTGGGCAAGTCCTCGGTATGGATTTCACTGCCGGAACGCAGATTCTGCAGCCAGGCAGTCAGTAATTCGCTGACTTTTTCCTGGGTAAGGAGTTCTTTGATCTTGGGCGTGACTTCATTCAGAGGCACCGCCTTCACGCCCGCCTGGCGAAGCTGTGGCAGCAGTTCCCGATTGTAATAACTCTCCACGCTCTTGCTGTCGATGTCGATGCCTGGCCGAAGCCGTGCATCCACCAGCCGCGTCAGTTCAAGCTGGATCGCCAGTCTCTTCTTCAGTTCTTCCAACGTAAGCCCATAGGAGCCCAGAGTGTCTGCCCATCCGGCCTCAGTTTCGGCGCGCGGATACTGCTTACGGATCTCATCAATGCGTTCGTTCAGTTCATTGGCGGGGGCCTGTGGAGATTCTGGGGCTCGTACCTGCTCGCGCAGCAACTCCTGATCAATAAGGCGATCAAGCGCCGCTTTGCGGTCGTCTGCCGTCATCCGATCCAAGGGGCGTCCATCGACGAATGCTTCATAGCGAACCGCCTCTTCCCAATCGCTTTGAAGAATGATGTGTCCATTGACCGTGGCTACAATGCGGTCAATGATGTTACAGGCAGGAACAGATTGCGAACCCATGCATAACAATAAAATCCAGCAAAAGAGAAATAGCTTTTTCATCATCAGAAAGTCTGCCCAATACTAAAGTAAACGTTGAAGTGACTCGCGTGCTGTGGCACGAAATAAGTAAGTGTATTGTTGCTGTTCGTTAGGCAGTAGGCAGAGGGCGCCGGGTTACTGGAACCTGGCTTGGTCTGGCAACTGGGAAACGCGGGCGGATTCAAATTGTATCCGAAATCAAAGCGTATCGGACCGACAGGTGTCTTGTAACGCACCCCCACGCCGATGGCATGCGAAATGTAGTTGTAATCGCATTCTTTGGCGGTGGTCTCCTGCAGGCATAACGACGGATTTTTTTGCCGCCAGCGCAGCAGGTTGTTAAGCATATCGGCACCGTTTACGAAGACGTTTCCAGCGTCATGAAAGATCGCGAAACTCAGGTTCTCCTGGAAGAATGGCAGAGTCGGTGGCGGCATCCGTAGCTCCACGTTGTTCAGGAACAGGCTGCTCCCACCCAGTGGGAAGCCGGTAACAGGGTCGCGCGGGCCCGCTTGATTTAACCCGAACCCGCGATGAGAGTTGCCCCCGCCGGAAAGAAAACGTTCCGGAAGCGGTATCAGGGTCAGGGCAGGACAAGTGGTCTGGCTGAGGTCCGGACACGCCTGCCCGGGTGGAAGGATCGAAGTGTTGCCATATGCGGTCTGTACTCCGACGCGCGTGGAGCGGGCGAAAATGAATTTTCGTCCCTGTCTTCCGAAACTGTGATACGTGGAATTCTGCGTGAGCACCCGGCTGAAATCGGCTTCTGACCCGAAGTGCGAGTCAGCGACTCCTCCGTCGATCGTGGTATAGCTACCCTTGGTAGTTTCGAGGTCATCATCCCGGTGGTTGCGGATGTAGCTGAACCCCGGGATTCCCACCCGCGTTGGCAAAGAAAGCAAGGGAATCAGGTTTTGACTGATCTCCAGATTAGCCGCCTTCACTCGCCGGTAGGTAAACCGATAGTCAATGAGGCTGGTCGTCTTGCCCGAAGAATTTCGGGTAAGGATTTCCTCGGCCTGCACCGACTGTTCCAGGCGCTGTGACGTAAAGGTGGTGACGTCAACCGTATTGTCGTAGAAGCCGGTGAGAGTCAACCGCCAGTTGACGCTATTAAACCAGCGCGGGGCGTCATAGCTGATGAGACCGCGCTGCTGCAGCCGTCCCACGTTGCTCTTAAACGTGATGCTGTGGTTGCGGCCGAGAAAGTTAATGCGCGTAACTCCGAACGAAACTCGCGGGCTTACTCCGGTTTGACCGAGCGGTTGGGTGGTTCCGACAGTGGGCTGGCCGGTTTGGAATTCGAATCCCAGACCATAATTAAACGTGTAACGTTTGGCCTCCTGAACGTCGATCAGAACATTCTTTTCTCGCTCATGTCCCTGGGGATTCTGGACCGCAGTATCGACCTCACTAAAAATGCCGAGATCGTACAGCTTCCTTTGCGTGTCCAGCATGTCAAGCTGGCCGAGGGGATCGCCCGATTTAACTTGAATATCGCGTTGCACTACGTATGGGCGCGTGTTATTCAAGCCGGAAATCAGAACCTTGTCGACGAAAACCCGCTTCCCTTCATGGATGGTGAAAGTAACATCCATGCGATTGGGATCGTGAGCGGACGCTTTGGCCGACGCGTCGAAGGTGGCGTCGGGAAATCCGCGATTAAAATAATAGTTCAGGATGATGTCGCGGTCCTGCGCGATGTAATATTCAGAAAACGCCTGCGCCTCCCGGGTGTTGATTTCTTTGCGGAGCTCCTCTTCAGAGAATGTCGTGTTGCCAATCATGGTGAGCGTTTCGACCAGAGTCTGGGGACCTAAATCCACTTGCAGCCGGACCGCAAGCTGGTTTTCGCGTCCTTCATAGTTGTCCTGGACGGCGCTGGTGATCTTCACCTGCTGGAACCCGTTAGCGCGATACATATCTTCGAGACCGCGAATGTCGTCGTTCAGCAGACCCTGACTATATCGGCCTTGCGAGAAAAACCGCCCTGCGGGTTGCACCTGCATGCGGGCGCGGAGCGTTTCTACGGGAAATCCCCTGTCCCCAACCAGGCTGCCCACGATTTCCACCTTCACCAGTTTGTGATGAGGGCCGGCATCAATGTCATAAACAATGCGCAACTCACTGCCGCCGGCAAGCGAGGTTTTCTTCAAGTCCACCTTCGCGTCGAAATGGCCCCGGCTCTGCAGGTAGTTCAACAGATTTCGGCGGCCTTCGTTCAGCAGATCATCATCCAGGGCATTCTCCTCATACACCGGTATCAATCGCTTCAGCACGGCGCGGCTGATTTTGTATCCCTCGGTAACAATATTCACCTTCGGACCAGCGTTGATATCGAAGGTGTAATCGACAGTGTTTTCTGCCGGACGGTAGGTGCGCGCCGATACCACCACTTGCGCCAGCAACAGGCTGCGCTTTTGATATTTCTTATGCAATCGGTCCAGAGCGCGATTGATCAGCTGCACCGTTACCGGGTTTCCAGGATGCATCTTCGCAATTTCCTGAATCTGCGCCTCGGAGTAGCCTGGATTACCCGTGACCGTTAAATGTCCAACGTGCGCCTGCGGACCAGAGTGTAGGATGAATCGGATATCGACTTGCCCTGTTTCAGGATGCCTTTGCTGGTCTGGGCTGACCGTCGACTGGTAATAGCCGTTTTCTTCCATCAGCCGTTTAATGCCGCTGAGTGCGCGGTCGAGTTTTTCGCGGGTAAACAATTCTCCCAGCTGGAATTTGGAGGCGTTGGCAATCTGATTTTCTGTCGGCCGGGCGGGTGTACCTTCCACTGTGATCTGCCCCACAAAAAAGTTAGCAATAGTGATAAAGGAAAGATCAACCTCACCGCTGGGGGTTCGCACCGCTTCAGCACGAACATCCTCAAAACGCCCGGTCGAATGCAAGGCCTGAATACTTTCGCGGATGCGGGTGCGGTCGAGAGGTTCGCCTGACTTTTGTGGAATCAACTGCTGTAAGCGTTTAGCCTCGTCCTGCGGAACTCCGGGAAAGTTTACGGAGGATACTGGCAAGCCGAAATCGGCTGACGGACTCGCGTTTGCAGCGTCGTTGGCCGGCGGATTTTCCTGACTGGATTGCCCGCTGGGGCCAGCGGATCGAGCATTGAAAGCACTTGCGGACGCGGGCATGACGAAGATGGCCGCGAGCGCCCCTGCGAACAGGGCTGTGAGCAGTGCTCCCCTCAGACGCAAACCGGCTCCTCGACGTGGTTCTTTTTATCTAGATGATTCGATGAATCGCTATAGGGCAATGTTGTATTAAGCTCAGGGAAACCCAGCGGCACCTATAATAATGGTTTGACTGGAAAGTGGTGACCAGATTGGACGTAGATGAGCGATATTCGCGGCAGTTGCTTTTCCCAGGCATCGGTGTCTCAGGCCAGCTCAAGCTGGCGGCGGCGCGTGTGGTGGTCGTGGGCTGCGGAGCGACCGGCTCGGCCCTGGCCTCCCTGCTGGCTCGGGCGGGAGTTGGTACGATTCGAATCATCGATCGGGATTATGTCGAGCTCAGCAATCTGCAGCGCCAGTCGCTCTTCGATGAGGCCGATGCCACCGAATCCCTGCCCAAAGCCATCGCAGCCGCCAGAAAGATCGGAACATTCAATTCCAGGATCGTGATCGATCCTAAAGTAGCCGATCTGACGCCCTCCAACATCGAGGATTTATTCGCCGGAATGCACCTCGTTCTGGATGGCACCGATAATTTCGAAACCCGTTATCTGATCAATGATTACGCAGTGAAGACCTCCCTGCCCTGGATTTACACCGCCGCCGTCGGCAGCTACGGGGCAAGCCTGAATGTGCTTCCGGGAAAAACTGCATGCCTGGCCTGCATTTTCCCGGATTCTCCGCGGGGCGCGCTGGACACATGCGAGACTGCAGGCATACTCAATTCAACGGTAAATTTGGCTGCCTCCATCGCGGCTACCGAAACCTTGAAGTTCCTGGTGGGTGCGGAAGATCAGATGCGGCGAACGCTGCTGTCTTTTGATTTGTCGACCAACCAGCGAGCCGAGGTTATCGCCGCGCATCCCCGGGCCGACTGCCGCGCATGTGTTGACCGCGAGTTTATTCATCTGCCAGGAGAAGCCAGGCCTCACATCACGC
>CATPBY010000037.1 GCA_955652845.1 uncultured Terriglobales bacterium
ATAATCCACTTATCCCACCAGCTTGAAATCGTGCCGGTGAGCCGCGTCATCCAGCCCGCCGCGTTGACCGTGCCATCGATCACATTGGAGTCAAACCACGAGGAGGCTTCGCCTAAACCCATGACCCCGAGTCGTACGTCTTCCACTTTTCTCCGGCCGGTGAATGCATAGTCGTACGCTTCGTCCACGTAATATTTATTGAGCAGCATTGTGTACACCGGCGGCGCGGCCTCAGCAATGGGTTCGACGTATCCTTTATCCGCGTGGCGATAGGAGCGCCAGGCTAATCCCCAACCGACGGCAGCGGCTGCCAGGGAAAGAAACATCAGCCCGTATTCCACGGGACTGGTGTGCTCTTCTTCTTTGCGTCCGGCAGCGAGTTGAGCGGCCTTTCCTTCCGTTTGCAACACTGCCGCCTCTTTGGCGAATACCGGCTGCAGAAATTTCTCGAAGCGGTCCGAACCGCCCAGACTATGCGGCCAGCCCAGGCAACCGGCGAAGAGAGAGAAAAACGCGAGTATGATCAACGGCGCCGTCATCGACCTGGGCGACTCGTGGATATGATGTTCCACTTCGTGGGTCATACGAGCCCGCCCGTGGAATGTCAGGTACATCAAGCGGAACATGTAGAAAGCGGTCATCAGCGCGGTGCCATATCCGATGAGCCACAGCAGGCGGTAAGCGCCCCCTTCGGCTGACCACGCCTGCCACAGGATTTCGTCTTTGGAAAAGAATCCGGCAAAGGGGAAAATTCCCGCGATGGCCAGAGTCGCGATAAACATCGTGACATGGGTAATTGGAGTCCGATGATGCAGGTCGCCCATACTGCGCATGTCCTGCTCGCCGCTCATGGCATGGATCACCGATCCCGAGCCGAGGAAGAGCAGCGCTTTGAAAAACGCGTGGGTGAACACGTGGAACACGCCGGCGGAGAAGGCACCGACGCCAAGAGCCAGGAACATGTATCCGAGCTGGGAAACAGTCGAGTAGGCGAGCACCCGCTTGATGTCGTTCTGCACCAGTCCGATTGAGGCGGCGAATAAAGCGGTGAGCGCCCCGATAATCGCCACGGTTTTCATCGAGCTCGGCGCCAGCACAAACAAGGCATTCGAGCGCGCTACCATGTACACGCCGGCGGTGACCATGGTGGCAGCGTGGATAAGAGCGGAGACCGGCGTGGGGCCTTCCATGGCATCGGGCAGCCAGACGTAGAGAGGAATCTGAGCGGACTTGCCGCATGCGCCCACGAATAGCAGCAGCGTGGCAGCGGTGATGATTGAATCCCCGATGGCAAAGTGTCCGCTGCGCGCCAGGTGAGTAACTTCGGTGAATCGCACAGATCCGAAATACCAGGCAATAGTGAACATGCCCAGCAGGAAGCCGGCGTCCCCGATGCGGTTTACGATGAATGCTTTGTTGGCCGCGGTGCTCGCCGAATGGCGCTGAAAATAGAATCCGATCAGAAGATATGAGCACAGGCCCACGCCTTCCCATCCCACAAACATAAGCGCGTAGTTGTTGGCCAGGATCAACGTCAGCATGGAGAACATGAACAGGTTCAGGTACCCGAAGAAACGGTAGTAGCCGTGTTCATGCGCCATGTAGCCGGTGGAATAAATATGGATCAGCATGCCAACACCGGTGACAAAGAGCAGCCAGATGCTGGACAAAGGATCGAGGAGGAAGCCTGCGTCCGCCTGGAATGGCGCTGAGGTCTTGCCATCCTGCATTACGTAGTTGAGGTGGCCGGTGTCGGTGCCGAGCCAGGTGTAGACAATGTTCTCGTACGGCTTGCCCGAGGCGTGCGCGTAGTCTGAGTACTGCCAGACCGCACCACAGGCGAAAAGAAATGCCACCACGACGGTGCCCACGCACACCGCGCTGACCGTAGCCTTCCGCAGCTTTCGGCCAAAGAAAAACATCAGCACCGCGCCGAAGGCCGGCAGCAGCGGGATCAGATAGATGTGGTCGAGAAAAATCATGTTTAACTGGCAGCTTGCAGCTTTTAGCTGTCAGCTCTTAGCAAAAGCTAAGAGCTAGTAGCTGACTACCATTTCAGCAAATTTATTTCATCCACGTTGACCGTCTCCTTATTGCGGAAGAAGGCGATCAGTATTCCCAGGCCCACTGCGGCTTCCGCGGCAGCGTCGGTGATCACAAAAATGGCAAATATCTGGCCGTGCAAACCCCAGATCCGCGAAAACGCTACCAGGTTCAGGTTCACGGCGTTCAGGATCAACTCGATCGACATTAAGACGATGACCACGTTGCGGCGAGTGAGGACGCCGATCACGCCCAGAACGAACAGGGCGGCCGCGACGACGAGATAGTGCAGTGTTGTTATCGGTGCTATTGAACTCCTCCCCCAGGGCTGAAGCCCTTCGTTCGTGCCGTCCCTAAGGGCACGTCTGAAACCGTGCCATTCCACAACCTCCCTTAGGTGAAGCCAGCGGCAGCAGTTGTGGCTTCCTCTCAGATTCTTTTCTTTGCCATTACTACGGCTCCGATGATCGCGACCAGTAACAGTAGCGACGCGATCTCGAAGGCAAACATGTAATTCCCATAGAGCAGTACCGCGACCTGCTGCGTGTTGGATCCCTCAGGCATTGAAATCCCGCGATCGGGAAAAAGTGATTTGCTTTTCGCGAACACAAAGACAAACAGCGCGCCCAGCGCGATGGCCGATGCGAGCCCGATTATCCATTGTTTGTTGAACTGCTCTTCTCTCTGCGATTGCTCGATATTGACCAGCATAATTACGAACAGAAAGAGCACCATGATGCCGCCCGCATACAGAATGATCTGCACGCCGGCGACAAAAGGAGCATAGAGCATAAGGTACAAAGCGGCCTGAGCCAGCAGCGCCACGATCAGCGCCAGCGCCGAATGCACAGGATTCTTGCGGGTGATCACCAGCACTCCGCTCAACACGGTGAGCGCGGACAGAAAATAGAAGAAGAAAGTTGTGGCGATAGGCTGCATATCAGAGCCACACCCCGGCCACCGCCGTCAGGATGAGCACGCCGATTCCGAGCGGCAGCAGAACTTTCCATCCCACTCTCATCAGTTGATCGAAGCGGTAGCGGGGAAACGTCCCGCGATACCAGATATACATGTACATGGAAAACGCGACTTTCGCGCTGAACCAGAAAATGTCTTGAATGCGGTCGCGCACCGGAGGCACGAACAAAATCAATCCGATCAAACCCAGCACTGCGCCAAATCCGGCGAGGCCGATAGTCTGCACGCGGAAATATGGATGCTTCGGCATGCGGATCACGCCCAGGAATGCGATCGCTGCCAGCAGCAGAAAGCTCAATCCTGGAATCAGCGAAAACACCAGATCCCAGGTTTCGCCGCTCAGCCATGTGGGGAAAGGACGCATCCATCCACCCAGCCAGAGCGTGACAGCGATCGACGAGACTGCGATCATCGCTGAGTACTCAGCGAGAAAGAACAGCGACCAGCGGAAGCCGCTGTACTCGGTGTGAAAACCGGCGGTAAGTTCCGATTCCGCTTCCGGCAGATCAAATGGGGCGCGATTAGTTTCGGCCACCATAGCTATGGCAAAGATGCCAAAGGCAATCAGGCCGAGCGGAAAAAACTTGAATACGAACCAGACATGTTGCGCCTGCTGCGCCTGCACGATGCCAATCATGCTGAGGGTGCCGGTACCGGTCTGATTCAAGCTGGTCATCAGAACCGCGGACACCACCGCCAATCCCATCGCAATTTCGTAAGAAACCATTTGGGCGCTGGAGCGCAGGGCTCCCATCAGCGGGTAGTGCGAGTTCGACGCCCATCCCGCCATCACAATTCCCAGCACGCTCAAGGAAGAAACGCCCAGCATGAACAACACACCGATGTTCATGTCAGTCACGGCGTGAGTAGGACCGAAGGGCACAACGATGAAGACGGTGAAAGCGGTGATCACAACCAGGATGGGAGCCATCCAGAAAACCCAGGGGTCGGCTTCGGCGGGCATGATGTCTTCTTTGATCAGGAGCTTGAGGGCATCGGCAATTGGCTGCAACAGACCATGTGGACCAACCCGCATGGGCCCGAGGCGGACCTGCATATGGGCAAGAATCTTGCGCTCCAGCCAATTCATCGCGATTACGGCGACGGACAGGCCGAGAAAGATGAGCATGATGTAGATCAGCGCCCAAAGCAGGTTCCCCGCCTGTCCCGGGGTGGTGTCGCTGTGGAGGTACGAGGTAACGTAGTCGAGCATCAGCGATCGACCTCGCCAAGCACGATATCCAGCGTACCGATGACTGCGATGACGTCTGCAACCAATGCTCCGCGGACCATCATGTCCAAGGCCTGCAGGTTCACGAACGATGGCGGACGCACCCGCACGCGATAAGGTTGAGTCGAACCGTCGCTGACGATGAAGTATCCCAGTTCACCCTTGGGCGCTTCGATGGAGTGGTAGATTTCGCCCACTGCTGGTTTTATTACCTTGGCCACCTTGGCCATGATTGGGCCTTCGGGAATCTTCCCGACAGCCTGATCGATAATGCGAAGCGATTGCCGCATCTCCTGCATGCGCACCAGATACCGGTCGTAGGTGTCGCCGTTCTGGCCGACAGGAATTTCGAAATCAAAGTCGGCGTAGGCGGCGTAGGGTTGAGCTTTGCGGAGATCCCACTTCACGCCACTGGCGCGCAACACCGGCCCGGTCACGCCGAGCGCGATACACTCCCTGGCGGAAATCTTGCCGACTCCCCTCGTCCGTTCTACCCAGATCCGGTTGGTGGTGAGCAATTCCTCGTACTCATCAATCTTGGGTGCAACAAAATCGAGAAACTTTTTCACCTCGCGCTCAAATCCGTCGTAAGTTTCATACAGACATCCGCCGATGCGGAATGCATGCGTCGTGAGGCGGGCGCCACAATACTTCTCGAATATTTTGAGGATCTCCTCGCGATCACGGAAGGTATAAAAGAGCGGGGTAATAGCGCCGATGTCGAGGGCATGGGTACCCAGCCAAAGCATATGGCTGGCGAGCCGGTTCAGTTCGGTCAGAATTACGCGGATATATTTCGCTCGGGGAGGGGCTTCCACGCTCAATAATTTCTCCACCGCCTCGCAATAGCCCAATCCGTTTGAGACCGCAGCCACATAGTCCATGCGGTCGACATAAGGATTGAACATGGTGTAGGTGCGGTGCTCAGCGATTTTCTCCACGCCACGATGGAG
>CATPBY010000038.1 GCA_955652845.1 uncultured Terriglobales bacterium
GTATTCCCAGGGCTCGCGATGGCGGGCCGCCAGGTAGATGGTGAGAATGTCCATGCTGCCAGTGAGCGGAATCACCGAGCTATCCGCGATTCCCAGTAGAATTAACCCTAAGCCGCCCAACCGGCGCAACCGTGTGAATACAGAAACGGAGAGCAACACTGGAATGTGCGGTAGCATTCGGATGACTTAGACGCAGTTTACAGGCACAGAGTAGCGCCGCTGGAGAATAAACCTAAGGCGCCACCGGTTTCGCAACGTCGAGAAAGCGCCGAGCAGGAACCGGCGGCAGCACCCCACATTCCTCGGCCAGCTGATAGAAGAGTCGCATTCCGTCCAGGCAGGCTTCGTCCAGGTAATAATGGATATTTTCCGTGAGATAAGAGGCTACTTCAGTTTCGTCTAAGCCTAGACGTGGCCCCCACTGCCGAGATATGTGCGTAAGATTCTCTGGCTCCAAACCGTGGTCCCGCGAAGTTTGAAATATGGCAGCAAGATCGAGAGCCGCGGGCGCGTGCGTTAAAGCAACATAACGCACCGCCCAGAAAGCAAAGACAAATGGCTTCCCAGTCAGCCGAATCCATTCTTCGGCCAGGTCATAGACCAAATAACGTGAGCGATCCACCTGCAGGGCAGGATCGCCAATCAGCAGGCCCGCGTCGTGGCGATCGAGCATCTGGCCGATGTGGGGCGCCATCGGAGTGAATTGAGGCTCTGCGGCCCAGCACTTTGCGAAAAGAACTTTGGTTAAGGCGACGGAAGTCAGAGATGAGGTATCGAGCGCGACTGACTGAATCTTCTCCAGCGGAACCTTGCTCACCAGCAGGATGGAACGAACCGCACCGCGGGAAGCGATCGCCACACCGGGAACGATTGCCAGGCCAGAAACGCGGGCATATGCCGCCGCCGGAATGATGCCAATATCGGCGGAACCCTCTTCCAGCGCCTTAGCGCACTGGGAAGGAAGAGTGTATGAGATGTCGAATCCTGATCGCACATCTCCGTGCTCGAAGTCCCACATCAGGGGTGCAGTATTAAGGTAGGAAATAGCGGAGATACGAAGTCGTTTCATACGGCTGATGTTTGATTCTAACAAACCAGTGTGTCGCATGACCTTGACACTGATTTTGCCGCGTGTATAGAGTCCGCCCAGCGCCCCAAGTGAGGTATCGCCGTGCCCGAGGCACTCGTTTCCGCCGGAAAGATAACGGAAAACCCAACTCTCCACTGGCTGGCTCTGTCGCTCACGCCAGGTTTGGGCCCGACCAGAGCACGGCGCTTGGTCGAGCTGCTGGGCAGCGTCAGCGCAGTCTTTCAAGCGTCACTCACCGAACTCGAAGCCACAGGAATCCAATCGGTTTCTGCACAATCTCTGGGCACAGGTCGCTCCTTGGAACTGGCACAGGAGGAACTTGGCCGCGCGACCTCACTTGGGGTACGTATCGTTGCCCTCGAGGACCCTGGCTACCCGGCTCAGCTCAAGCAGATCTACGATCCGCCTCTGGTCTTGTATGTACGCGGCAATTCCGAGGTGATTTCACGGCCAGGAATCGCGGTGGTCGGCACCCGCCACCCCACGCCTTACGGCACGGGCATGGCGGAGCGTTTATCCTGCGATCTGGCAGCACGAGGTTTGGTGATCTTCAGCGGACTGGCGCGTGGCGTAGACACCGCCAGCCACCGCGGCGCTCTGGCCGGAAAGGGGAAAACAGTCGGTGTCCTGGGAACCGGCATTGACGTAATTTATCCCAAGGAGAACACGCGGCTGGTAGAACAAATTGTCGCTTATGGCGGCGCCCTCATATCGGAGTTCGCTGTCAGCACTTTTCCGGCTCCTCAGAATTTTCCCATCCGCAACCGGATTATCAGCGGGATCTCGCTCGGAGTTCTTGTAGTAGAAGCCGCGGAATATAGCGGCACGCGTATCACATCCCGCTGCGCTCTGGAACAGAATCGCGAGGTCTTCGCTGTGCCCGGCAATGTCACTAACAAGAACTCCTGGGGTCCAAATACGCTGATTAAGCAGGGCGCCAAGCTGGTTGCCACCTGGGAAGATGTGTGGGAAGAACTCCCAGCCCCAGTACGACTTGCGCTGGAACCCGCCCCCGGCAATGAATCGCAAGCCGGACAAACTGCATCTCTATTCGGGGAAAGCGAGCTGTCTCCTCACGAAAAAAAGATTTTCGGCCTGCTGAAGGCCGATGAAGCCACTCACCTCGATGAGATCGTCGAGCGCCTGGAGACACAGCTGTCCTCGTCTGAAATTTTTGCCGCGCTCTTTGAACTGGAACTGGCAGGCAAGGTGAGGCAGTTGCCGGGTAAGAATTTTGTAAGAAGCTTTTAAAGCAGTTTTCAGCGATCAGCTTTCAGCGACCAGAAAGACGGGGGGATGGGTCGACGACCATTTTGCTTCTTGCGCACAATCTCATCGTACTCAAACGGTTGTCGCACGAGGTAATAGATGCAAAAAAATGCTCGCGTCCCTGATCGCAAGCTGAGAGCTGACAGCTCATAGCTCATTCGTACAGCTTGTTGAGTTCCTCCCATTCGTGCTAGCTTCAAAAACGAAACCACCCAACTGAGGACACATTGTCAAAAGGTTTAGTCATCGTCGAGTCGCCGGCCAAGGCCAAGACTATCCAGAAATATCTGGGTAAGGGCTTCACCGTCGAGGCTTCGCTCGGGCACGTCAAGGATTTGCCCAAGAGCACCCTGGGCGTCGATATCGACAACGAATTCGAAACGGAATACATCGTCATCCCTGGGAAGGAGAAAGTGCTGGCCAAGCTGAAGAAGCTGGCCCTGTCCGCCGACAACATTTATCTGGCTCCTGATCCGGACCGGGAGGGCGAAGCCATCGCCGCGCATCTGGCCGAAGAACTGGGGAACGGAGCGAAAGGTAAAAAGAAAAAGAAGAAAAAGGATGGCGATGAGCCCGACCGCATCCGTCGCGTTACCTTCAACGAAATCACCAAACGCGCCGTGCAGGAAGCCTTCGAGCATCCCCGGGCGATCGATCAGCACCTGGTCGACGCGCAGCAGGCTCGCCGCGTACTGGATCGTCTGGTGGGCTATCAAGTCTCTCCGCTTTTGTGGGACAAAGTTCGGCGCGGCTTGTCCGCCGGCCGGGTTCAGACCGTCGCCCTTCGCCTGATTGTTGAGCGCGAGCGCGAAATAAAGGCATTCGAAAAGAAGGAATACTGGACGATTGACGCACACTTGGCGGGACCGAAGCCGCCATCTTTTGATGCTCGCTTCGTGGGCAAGGGTGACGAGAAGGTCGAAGTTAACACTGGCGACGACGCCGGGAAAATTCGCGCCGCTCTCGAGGAAGCCGACTGGCTGGTGCGAACGGTCGAGCGCAAGGAGCGGCGGCGAAATGCGACTCCGCCGTTCACCACCAGCAAGCTGCAACAGGATTCCTCGCGCAAGCTTCGCTTCAGCGTCAAGCGCACCATGATGATCGCGCAGCGGCTTTACGAAGGCGTGGAGCTCGGCGAAGAAGGCTCGGTCGGTCTTATTACATACATGCGTACAGATTCCACACGCGTTTCGAATGAGGCTTTAGCTGAAGTGCGCGAGTACATCAAGTCGCAATATGGCGAGCAGTATCTGCCGCAATCGGCGAATACTTATAAAGAGAAGAAGGAGGCGCAGGCGGCCCACGAGGCTATCCGCCCGACCTCTGCGATGCGCCATCCCGACCAGATCAAGCAATATCTGAAAGAAGACGAATACAAGGTCTACAAGCTGATCTGGCAGCGCTTTGTGGCGTCGCAGATTACGCCAGCCGTATTCGACCAAACCACAGTCGACATTGACGCCAAGTCCGGCAATGAGACTTTCTGGTTCCGCGTTACCGGATCGGTATTAAAGTTCGACGGTTTCCTTAAAGTTTATGAAGAATCGAAAGACGTAAAGGACGAAGAAGAAGAAGAGCTCAAGCATAAGCTTCCGGCGCTTGAAGCCGGACAGAAACTCACGCTCAAGGAACTGAAGCCGGAACAGCATTTCACCGAGCCTCCGCCACGCTATAACGAAGCTTCTCTGGTCAAAGAACTGGAAGAGCGCGGCATTGGGCGACCTTCGACATATTCGGCGATTCTGAGCACCATCCAGGAGCGACAATACGTGCAGAAACTGGGCGGAAAGTTCACCCCGACCGAGATTGGCCTGGTGGTGACCGATTTGCTGGTCGAGAACTTCCGCGACATCTTTGACGTGCAGTACACCGCGCGCCTCGAAGAAGAGCTCGATGAGATCGAAGAGGGCAAGGAAACGTGGACCAGCGCACTGGCCGGCTTCTACAAGCGCTTCGCCAAAGATCTCCGCTATGCCGAAAAGCACATGGAAAACGTCAAGCGGATGGAGAAGCCGACCGATGAGAAGTGCGAGCGTTGCGGATCTCCGCTCGTCATCAAGTGGGGCAAGCACGGATCGTTCTACGCCTGCAGCTCCTACGAAAAGGAAAACCCCGAGAGTTGCACTTTTACCAAAGAAAATCCGATCAATCTGCCGGATTTAGATTCGGCCGACATTCAGGAAACCACACAGGAAGAATATTGCGAGAACTGCGGCCGGGTTATGGTCTTAAAACGGGGCCGCTTCGGCCAGTTCATGGCCTGCACCGGCTATCCCGATTGCAAAACTACCCGCCGGCTCGATCAGGGGAAGAAAGTTCCTGACATCCCTCTCGATGAGCTCTGCCCCAAGTGCGGACGCAATATGATGATCCGCCACGGGCGCTTCGGCGAGTTCACCGCCTGCAGCGGGTATCCGGAATGCAAATACGTGAAGCAGAATTTCATCGGCGTAAAGTGCCCGTTGTGTGAAGACGGCGAAATTGTCGAAAAGAAAGCGCGCAAAGGAAACACGTTCTACGGCTGCGGAAATTATCCCAAGTGCAAGTTCACTTCGGCGGGCAAGCCGCTGGCCGAAAAGTGTCCCACCTGCGGGAGCGAATATCTGGTCGAGAAATTCTTGAAATCTGGCCCGGTAATCGCCTGCCCGAATAAGGAGTGTGATTTCGAACGGGCGATGGAGCCAGCCCCGGTTGCATAACCACAAGCCGCGTGGACAGCCGTCCCGGCTGTCCGCCGAGCGCGGCTCAGCAGTTTATTCTTCGCAGTTCATCTTTCAGGAGGCCACAATGACAATGACCACGAGACCAACTGCCAATGACGCCGAACTCGTCCTCAAACTTTATGAGCTTCGCCGTGAAACTGAAATGCGCAAGGCGCGCGATTGGTGGCTGGTAAAATTCTGGCCGCAAACCGCGGACGATTTCATCAAAGTCGCAAACGCAATGGGAACCCAGGAGAACGCCTGGCTCCGCCAGGTTGGAGGTTACTGGGATATGGCGGCGTCGATGGTGTTGCATGGAACCATCCATCCCGATTTGTTTCTCGAGGGCGGGGTCAGCGGCGAAATGTTTTTTATTTACGCGAAAATGCAGCCGATTCTGAATGAGGTCCGTGAGAAGATGCAGAATCCAGGCCTCTTAAGCAACGTCGAGAAGGTGATTACGCAATTCGAGGCCGGTCGTGAGCGTCTCAAAACAATTTCAGCTCGAGTCGCGTCCCGGCGCAAGGCCATGACGGAAGCAGCCAAAGCCAGCTAGCTCTATGAAATAAATTCGCGGATGTATTCCTCCTTCGACTGCGCCAGTTCGTGCACATCGCCGTCGAAGATGATTTTGCCGTCCCGGAGAATCAGGAATCCCATCGGTATATCTCCTCGAGCCCCGGCGGGAAGGGGCTTGACCTGGTTCGCTTTTTGATCAAATTGGTGGGTGGCCATGGCAAACGCATCCTGCAGGCGATGCGTCACTAAGAGCGAACTGGTCTTGTAAACGTCGCGCTGCTTGACGATCAGCTCGATAATTGTAGTAGAGGTAACCGGATCCAGGCCGCCGGTCGGCGAATCGTAAAGCAGGATTTCCGGCTGGGTGACGATTGCGCGGGCAATAGCCACCCGGCGACGCATTCCACCCGAGAGTTCGGACGGAAACTTATCCACGGTCTGCTCCAGTTCGACGAAACTGAGCGATTCTCTTACCCTTCGCTCGATTTCCTCGTCGGATAAGTCATGTTCCTCCATCAGCCGGAAGGCCACATTTTCCCGCACCGTAAGCGAATCGAAGAGCGCGCTTTCCTGAAACACCATCCCCACCTTGCGGCGCAGCTCAAACAGAGATTCTTCATCCATCTGGGTCACATCTTCACCAAGCACATGAATGTCGCCGGCGTCGGGCTTCAGCAGACCCAGCGCGAGCTTAAGTACCGTACTCTTGCCGGATCCTGCAACTCCGAAGATAGCCTTGGTTTCGCCGCGGGCAAGCTGGAAGGAAATCCCATCAAGCACCGCTTTCTCCTCGAACGAAATGCCCACGTTCTCAAAGACAATGACTGCCGGGCTTGACCCATCGGCAGAACTTAGCGGGGTTTCGATGGCGTTCGGAGTCCCGGCCATAATCAGCGGTAGCCAAAAATTGCCATGAGCAGCTTGGTGGCGAAGAAATCCACCAGCAGAATCAGAACTGAGGACGCTACCACCGCCTGAGTCGTGGCCCTGCCCACGCCCTGCGTTCCGCCGCGCGCTGACATCCCGTAGTAGCAGCCGACGGTAGCGATAATGAATCCGAAAAACAGCGGTTTCACCAGGCCGGTGAAAACGTCGCGAAACATCAGCGTCTGCCAGGCCGAACTCCAATATTGGTGAGAGTCCATCCCGAAGATGAATCGCGCAACAATTCCCCCGCCGATCAACCCTAAAAGATCAGAAATGATCGTCAGAAAAAACAGCATGAAAATGGTTGAGATCACGCGCGGGGTAACCAGCTTCTTGGTAGGATCGGTGCCCAGGGCGCGCATGGCATCAATTTGCTCGGTCACCACCATGGAACCGAGTTCGCTGGCCATGCCGGAGGCGTTCCGGCCGGCTACCATAAGCCCGGTGAGAACGGGTCCCAGCTCGGTCACCATTCCGACCGAAACCAGTTGTCCAATGAGCGAAAGCGATCCAAATCTTTCCAGTGTATTGGCGCTGTTCAAAGCCAGCACGGCGCCGGTGAAGAATCCTGTGAGCACCACGATGGGGAGTGACCCGAAGCCGATTAAATCCGCCTGCTGCGTCATATCGGCGAAATAGCGGGGAGCGCGGAACACATTGGACAGCGACCGCGCCGCCAGCAGGGAATAATCCTGCACCGCCTGCACCAGATCTTTTGCAAAGTCCGCGGGTGAGATCAGCGTCAGCTGGCTAACTCCCGCCCCTTCTTCCTGATCTCGATGTTGAGGCGTTTGATTTTCTGATTGAGCGTGGAAAGCGGCACGTGGAAGCGCTCCGCAGCTTCGGTCTGGTTCCAATTACACTTTTCCAGCATGTCGATGATAATGTGGCGCTCGCAGTCTTCCATGATGTCAAAAAGCGAAGCGTCTACGCCATGTTCCATCATAGGGAACGCCGTGCCGCGCCCTACAATCTGATCAGGAAGCAGTTCCGGACCGATCTCCACACCGGAGGAAAGTACTACGGCACGTTCGATCACGTTCTCCAATTCGCGTACATTTCCCGGCCACGAATAAGCCAGTAGCGGGCGCAGCGCTTCTCGCGTGATGTGCTGAACTGGCCTTTCATTCTCTTCCGAATATTTGTGAAGAAAAAACTCTACCAGCAGTGGAATGTCTTCCTTGCGCTGCCGCAGGGGCGGAAGATCAATGGTGATGACGTTCAGGCGGTAGAACAGATCCTCTCGGAAC
>CATPBY010000039.1 GCA_955652845.1 uncultured Terriglobales bacterium
AATTCAAATTGAGCCCCTACAGCCCCTACCAGACAGACCCGCTGCTGGTTACGCGAGGGAGTTTAAAATGCCGCGAACCCAAAACTATCGAGGCGCTTCTTCCAGCAGACCCTGCTCCAACTTTTCCTGACATTCGATGCAGTGCCGCGTCCACGGCACCGCCTCCAGGCGCTTGGCATTGATTTCTTTTCCGCAGGCGATGCACTCGCCGAAGCTTCCTTCGCGGATGCGTTCCAAAGCAGTCTCGACCATCTGCAGCAACTGGCGGTCATTGTTGCTCTGGTGAAACAGAAATTCCTTGGTGTAGGAACTGGCGGCGCGGTCGGCAATATCCTGCGCCGAGTCTTCATCTACGGTTCGGCCATCCTGCTCGGTCCGCGACACCATGCGGCGTAAATCCACCTGTCGCAATTCCAGCCTCTTTTTAAAGTAATCGAGCTTCTTTTTATCCATGGAAATAACTGCGCGGCACAAAAACCGCTTCCCTTAATGCGTCCTGGCGCCTGAGTCAAACGAAAATGATAAGCGCTCGAATTGAGATGCGTCAACTGGCGTACGCGACACCGATTTTCAGCAGGATATATTTTCAGCGATAGACGCCAGCCGCAGTTGCCTTGGCGGAAACAGTTAGGTTCGATGCCGTCTTCCTCAAATCAGAGGCCTCAAATCAGCGGGCCAATTATTTTTGATCGCGACAAATGAACTAACGCGGCAACGGTTGCGGCATGTCCGCCAGTGCATATCCCATCACCGCCATGGCGGCGCCATTTTCGCGGAGCTCTCGGGGAACAACCTTGTCCAGTGTGTCGGCTGCCGTGTGATGGTAGTTAAAGTAAGTACGAGCGTCCTGCATGACGCCAAGAGCCGGCACTCCGGCTTTGCCAAGGAAAGCGATATCAGCGCCCGGGCTGGCATCAGTCAAATGAATCAAGTTCGCTCCGAAACTTTGCAGAATATCTTGCACCGGCCTGAGAATACGCAGCGCGCCTGAGTTGATGCGGGCATTGAATCCCAGCGGATGAGCCGCGCCCAGATCACTTTCCAGCGCGGCTACGTGATTTCCAATCTCGGCTTCGTGCGCCTTCGCGTAAGCATCGTGCCCTCGCCCACCGTTTTCTTCATCCATCCAGGCAATCACGCGGATGGTGCGGATAGGATGCAGATGCAGTTTTTGAATCAATTGCGCTGTTTCCATGGCGACTGCCACTCCGGCGGCGTCGTCGATCGCGCCCGTGCCCAGGTCCCAGGAATCCAGATGACCTGAGACGATTACCACCTGCTCGGGATGTTCGGAACCCTTAAGATCTCCAATCACGTTGTAGCTCAGCACCTCAGGCGCGGTATGTGAGGTCAGAACCAGATGCATGCGCACTGTGCCCTCTGACGCCAGGTGGGAAATGAGGTCCGCATCCTCGCTGGTCACGGCGCCCGCCGGTATTCCGGCCGCGGTACTGCCGCCAGTGTGTGGCAGACGATAATCCGCACCCCCAACTGACCGCACCAATGACGCCACCGCTCCCAGTGCAGCCGCTGTTTTCGCTCCCTTGTCTCTATAGACTACGGCCTCGCCGTACGCCTCACCAGCAAGTCCATTCGCAGCCTTCTGACGGTCGAATGTCTCGGTGAACAGCACAATCTTGCCCGACACCTTTGTCCGCCCCAGAGCCTCTAACTCCTCAAAACTGCTGGCTACGACCACCTCTGCGCTGATTCCTTCAGCTGAAGTGGGGGCCGTGCCTCCGAGCGCCGTAAGCACAATTTTCTGACTGATCCCAGGCACGTGCCCGGGATATTCGACCAATTCCGCGGTTTCGAGCCCGCGTATCCAATGCGGAACTCTTACCTCTTCCAGTCGAACCTCCAGGCCGAGGGCACGCAACTGATTTGCAACATACTCCACCGCGGCCGCCGCCTGGGGAGATCCAGCCGGCCGCGGTCCAATGTTCTCGGTCAGGTGAGCTAGTTGCTGATAGGCGTAGCCATCTTCGAGGGCGGCATCGCGTATCGCGGTGAGTTCCTTCACCAGCGTCGCGGGAAATGCAGTTGACCCCTCCAGGCTGGGGTCGGATCCGCAACAAACCGCCGGCTTGTGTTGCTGGGCTGAAGCAGGATCGGCAATAGTAACGACAAGCAGGAAAAAGCCAATCAAGGGCCGCATGCGAGCTAGAAGTAACCTCGAAATTTCATTAGGCGCCGCTTCACGTGGTTGGACTGTCTATGTTGCGAGACCGACAAGTTTACCTGAGCGGTGCCTTCTTGGTGAGCCAAAAAGTTACAAGACCAAATGGCGCTGGATGGGAACGCCGATCGGCGGACCGGACGGGAAAAGATGTAGGCGTTCGCGTCCCGGACCGTGCCCGCTTTTGAAACCGGCACGGGCGAGGACGCCCGCGCCTAAATTGCATACGTTTTGATTTCTTTTCGCAAAAAAAGCGGCCCCATTTCTGGGGCCACAATCAAAAGAGGCAGGGTTTTGGCGGGTTAGATCAGAAAAGGCGATGCAAGGCACCGCTCCATGGTTCGGAACGGCTCAAGAGAAATGTCGAAAACAGTGTGAAGAGGGTGAAGGTCATTGGCTTGTAAAAGCCTCTTTTTGTTACTACGTCAAGAAGCACTTGCGCAGCCAAAGAGAAGGCCGCGATCTGGCATCCGGGCCGCTCATCCAAATACATGCAAGCATGGACCTTATGGAGTTGTTGAAGGACAGCAAAGGCTGCGACGCCCCCGCTGCGGGAAAGCAACATTGCACAATCCTGCACATTGAATGCAGGACACTACTGCGGGGTAACGCGTTACCCAACTTTAGGATTTGTCAGCAGAATCTGGAAATCGAGCCCGCATCAGGAATTGCCCGCCACAGTGCGCAACTTTCCCGGCAAAAAGTGATAAGGCGGCCAGGGCCCGCTGATCAGCAATTCGCAATTCTTCAATTGCCGCGCGGCGCTGTTATAACGGTTCTGATACTTCTCCACCGATTTGGAATCGATCAGGTGGGCAATGTCGATCAGCATTCCATCCGCGCTGACCCGTTTGCAACTGATCTCTTCTTCCAGGGGGTTGAACAGCTTATGAACCTGGACCGAAAGCGCGCGGGCCTTAGTCTGCCGTTCGCGGTCCTTTGAAGCCTTTTCCCGAAGCTTGACCAGGTACTCGCCACCGACTGTGTCCGGCAAAACGACTTCGGCCATCGCTTCGCGCAAGGATCCGCTGCGAACCAACACCTTGAGGTGCATCTCCGCCTTCCCCCGCAGTTTGGCCACACTTTGTCCAAAAGCCCTGCGGTTCGCGCGGACAGCCTGTCGCAGCGCGTCCTCGGTGTCGAAAATGGTGCCGAAACGAAACGGCAACACCGTGCCGCTTCGGAAGCAGACGCTGACCACCCGCGCATGCTCCAGCACGTGTTTCTCTTCCAGTTTGTCCTCATTGCGTTCGTATTCGCTAACCACCACGGAAAAATCACCGCTGGGATAGCTCAGGACGGCGGCGCCGTTCACCCCTTGAATCCCCTCCAGAAGGAAAGGACGCCGGCTGCGGGTGCCATTGTTTAGGGTCTGTTGCTCAGTGAGGCAATAAGCGTACCACGCCATATAGTTCTCTCCGAACCTGTTGCGAGGCGAGAGTGTTTCACCTCAAACATGCATGACAATTGGACGGCTCTTGAACCTTTTGGAAGAAAGGGCGGTACAGCGACTAGAGTGGACATTTACAATCCCGTCCACAGATTTATATTAACTCCGGGTGAACGAAAATGCAACTTTTTCGTTGCAGAGGCATCGCCAGGCGAAAGCATTTGCAATCAAACGCAACCGTGACCGGAGGTCAGTAATAAGACTGATCCATGAACTTCAGGGGCCCAGACCCATCACAGCCACTGACACTCGGTCAATGGGGGATAGCCTTCGCTGCACCTCTGGCTGTGCGCTCTTGCAGGGCGATGGTGACCACACGCAGCATGTCGTCCCATGGGGCGGGCTTGCCGGTCCAGATCTCGAACTGGCGGGCCGCCTGGTGGACGAACATCTCGATTCCAGGGATCACCTGCGCGCCCTGCGCCTTGGCCAGTTTCATGAGTTTGGTTTCCGGGGGATCGTAAATCATGTCGAAAACATAGCGCGCTTTGATTTCGTTTTCGTTTAGCGGAGACTCGCGGGTGTTCCCCATTCCCACCGGCGTGGCGTTAATAATGGCGTCGAATGCCAGCTTCTTCAGATCCGCGCGCTTGATGACTCGTGCGTGAGCCCGGTGGGCGAGTTTCTTTGCCGGCCCCGCGCTGCGGTTCAGGATGTAAACCTCCGAGCCCCGCTCTTTGAGGCCAAAAACAGCAGCTCGCGCCGCCCCACCCGCTCCCAGCACCAGTATCTTTGCCTTTTCCAGCGTGATGCGCTGCTCCAAAGGTCGAACCACCCCGGCGGCATCCGTATTGAACCCGTAGAGCTTGCCGTCCTGCGCCCGTACAACGGTGTTGCACGCGCCAATTTTGGTGGTGTGGGAGTCGGTATTATCCAGACTCTTCAGAATGGCCTCTTTGTAGGGCATGGTGATAGACAGCCCATGAATCGGGATATCGCGGACGCAGGCCAGCAGGTCCTTCAGCGCCTTGGCATGGAGAGCGAGATACACGCCGTTCACATTTTCCCGGCGCAGCGCCGCATTCATGATGGCGGGGGAAAGAGAATGCGCGACTGGATCTCCGGCGACTCCATAGACGCGCGTAGCCGCGTCCACTTGCTCGATGCGATAGGTGCTGCGCAGGTCCTGAGCCGTGACCTGGCCGGGCGCAGTCTTCTCATCCGGGCTGACCGACGCAAAAGTGAATACGCTGCCAGCGCGTACTCCCAATACCCGGCTGATGATCCCCTGTTCGCCCATGCATAAGCCGATCAGCGAATGCCGGTCGCTTCGCTTCTCCAGGAACTTCATCATGGTCACATTGTCATAAAGGGTGGTGGCCGTGCTCACGATTTTGTAATAGTCGGCAGAGATGGCGACCATTTTGTCCAGTGTTTCTTCCAGGCGCTTGGTGGCGCGAAAGTCGTGATAGGAGAGGATGAGCGCAGCCCGGTTGCGAAGCCGCTGCAATTGTTCGTGCTTACACTTGACCGCAGTCTGCAGTTCAATATCAATGAGGTGACATCCAGCTGCGGCGGCTTTTCCAAGCAGTTCCAGTTGCGAGGCTATCGACCCTCTGAATTTGCCCCCGCTTACCACTCGGCGGCAGGTTCCAATCGCCACAACATGCGGGTGATATTCAGTGAAGCGCTTGATTTTGGCCAGAGCCAGGCCTGGTCGCGAAAGGTAGTCTAATCTGAACTCAAGAAAGGTGTTATCACGAATCAACCCTTCTGCCTTTTCGACCAGTTCCGCCGGGTCGGAGCCGGTGACGGCGACGCATACCCGGGGCAGCCGCAGTGGTAAATGTCGTGAAATATAAGTGTTGGGAGCAGCCGTCATCGTTGTGGAGAGTCGGCGCGATATTACAGGCGCGTAACCGCAGATGCAACAGGCGATTCCACAACCAGAGAATTACAGCTGAAATGAAACGCTACAGTCGAACGGGGTCTTTTTACACGCTGAAGCCGCCCCTTTACGGAATTGAACCGCCGGCGGCCTGGTGGCGGGGCGAGCCATCGAGCCAGGAAATAACAGCAGCATGAGACCAGCTTAACTGAAGTTGTCAAGCCCCCATCAAAACTGCTGGCAAAAGCCGAGTATCCTACCGAATGAGCCGGAAACTTTTTAACGTACCTTCAATGACACCGCCGTAACCTTGACCGGACCGAACCCCCTTGTTACTGTCCGACTGAAAGCCCTTTATTTACTGCATTTAGCGGGGGGAATGCCGGGTTGACCTCGGCTCTGATCGTGGAGGTAACATGAAGAAAATAGGACTCTTGCTTGCGTTGTGCCTGGCGGTTAGCGCGGCAGCGCAGCAAGCTGATTCAAATTCCGGCAACCAGGACACGCCTCAAGGTACCCTGGCAACCTCTGGAACTTTCCCCTATGAGAGGGTGCAAACCCCGACAACTGCGGACCTTTATTGCGCGGGATTCGTCAGCAAACAACTTCTTCCTGACACCAATTTCGTGGCTGGGGGCCTTCAAACCCCCAACACCACTAAGTTTGTCAGCGGCGAAGTCGTGTACCTGAAGGGGAACGGCTACCAGATCGGGCAGCAGTACGAGATTGTTCGGGAGTTGCGCGATCCCAACCGCTATGAATTGTTCGCCGGGCAGCACTCCATGCTGAAGTCTACGGGACAGCCCTATGCTGAGCTGGGACGGGTACGGATCGTGGATACCCGGAGTAAAACCGCCGTGGCTCAGATCGAATTCAGTTGCGATCCCATTGCGCCCGGCGATATTGCAATTCCTTTCGCCGAAAAGGCCTCGATTTCGTTTCATCCTCAGATTCGCTTCGACCGGTTCGCTCCCGGCAGTAGCAAGCTAAGCGGCCGCATCGTACTGGCCAAAGATTTTGACTCCGAATTGGGCACGGGCTCGAAAGTCTACATGAACGTCGGCGCCAACCAGGGTATTAAGGCCGGAGACTATTTCCGCGCCGTCCGCTCCTACGATGCCGACCTGCGCGACCCGGTGGATTCTCTTTCCTTTAAAGCTTCCACCAATGAAGATACGCAAAGGAAGATGCCCTCTTTCGAACCCAAACTGCTTACCAAAACCAATGGTCCGGCAATTCACGTCGCAGACTTTCCGCGACGGGCGGTGGGCGAAATCGTAGTCCTCAGCACCACGGCCACGACCGCTACCGGCATGGTGGTATTCGCCATGGAAGACGTACATGTCGGCGATGGCGTAGAGATCGACGCGCAGTAGGCTTCGTCAAAGCGCGTCTGCAATATTGAACCGGAGAGCATCGCTCTCCGGTTTTTTAGTCCAAATTTGGACTACACACATCCCCATCAGCCTCGCATTGGATGAGCAACTCGGGCGCTGGCGCGCCTTCGAGGACCCAGCTTTAGGAGCGGAGGATTACGAGGAAGCCGTGATTTTCTGATTTGTGGATTGCCTGCTGCCGATCGAATTGCATCAGCCAATCTAATCTACCCGAGGGACCGCGCTCAGCGCAGAATGATATGTGGGTTACCGGGAATCTGCGAACCCAAGATCAGCAAAGCAAAAATAACTACTGCTAATTCCATTGCGTACTCCAATGTCCCTAACCTACAACCCAGCGTCCCAGAAACCAATGGTACTTTTGTGCCATTAAAGAATTCCGTAGATTTCTGGAAACGATTTCTGGAAACAATTTCTGGAAACTACGATGCCAGGTTCGAACGGTGAGATACCTGAAATGCAACTCGCCTGCTGAAATTTTGTTGCGAGTCACAATTACAGATCGCGATCGCCAAATACTTCCGCGGTGAAAGCTTCCAGGGTGGCGCCGGTCTGCCAGGCGTTGGCCGGCAATCCCGCCTTCTTACATGTCTGCTCCAGAAAGGTAATCCGGTCCCAGGCGTGTTCGATGGGCACTTGGGGCAGGAGCAGTCCGCGGCGTCCGCCGTGGCTTACCAGCAGGCCGTGCCGCCCGATCTCCACTTCATCAGCATGAATTGGGAGGACGGGGGAAAGAATGCTGAGTGAAACCTTAAGCTCGGTCGCTTCCTTCCAGGTTACAGGCGGAAAACGACCGTCCTCAAAGGCAGCTCCACGCGCGGTTTCCGCCACGGTACGGTACAGCGGGGCTACCGGAAAGACATAGCCCACGCATCCATGCAACTCGCCGCAGTAATAGAGTGTAGTAAACGCTCCACGCTGTTCTGCCAAATGCGAAGAGGGCGACGTCAAAGAAATTTCGCGATGATCGAAAACTGCCAGGATGGCCTCATGGGCCAGCTTCAGGAGCAGCGCGCGCTCTTCGGGTGAATATTCATTTCGCGGCGTAGCCAGAGGATCGCAAGCCAGCCGCAAATCCGAAGCCGGGTTTTCACGTGGCGGCGACATCCCGCTTCCTCCGCCGGCTGAGGACGAACGCGCGGCGGCGGCGCTTCACCACCCGCCGGTCTATCTTTGACCAGAATGCAGCGAAGTAGTCGCCCGCCGATACCAGAGACAGAACCACCATGAACCAGATCGCCGCCAGAGCGATGGCATGAATCGGCAAAAAATAGCCGCCGAGAATGGGCCATTCTTTCCAGCGGTGATCGAGAATCACCGCCACCACAGAAACAATCTGGACCAGCATCTTGAACTTTCCCAGTTCGCTGGCCTCGATGGTGAACCCTTCTGAAGCTGCGATCGAGCGCAATCCGCTCACCAGAAACTCCCGTCCGATGATGACTACAGCGATCCAGGCTGGCACCAGACTGGGATTAAACTGCACCAGCGCCACAAAAGCGGCTGCGATCAGCAACTTGTCCGCGAGGGGATCGAGCAGCATGCCCATGGTTGTGATCTGGCCGCGCTTGCGCGCCAGGTAGCCATCAATGCCATCGGTTATGGAGGCCCCGATAAACAGGGCCGAAGCCAAAAGTTCCTGCTCGCCGCTGAGGCCCTGAAAGCGGTTTGTAGAAAGGATCCAGATCAGCAAAGGGATGCTGAGGATGCGGGTGAGCGTGATGGAGTTGGGCAGATTCACCGGGACATACTGATAACTTCGCGCGGTCGAAAAATCCTGATGCAACCGTTGCCAAATTATCCTCCACCGCGACGAGCGAAAGCAATCAAACTGAAGGAAAAATGCAATCCAGAGATGATTCCGCTCAGCGTGTTGAAGTTCCGCCAGGTATTCGGTTGGATGAGCCGCCGGGTTTTGGAACTAGTGGACCTGGGGACCAGAGGGGGCCGTAGATCGCGATTGCAGATGTTTGCACGCTGTAAGTGTGCGGGTTGCGCTGTTAGTGGCACGAGAGCTCAAAATTAAACCGCCAAGACGGTCAAGATGAGATATAATGCAGGTCCCTCCAGAATTGCGCCCCGCATAGTCTTTGCGGGTAGTGTTAAACGATTCCCTATGGCGCAACATAGCATTCCGCGGGTTGATTCCTTGCCTCTCACTTCGTTCAAGCTTGCTGCCGCAGGCGCTGACGCCGGCGCTGTTTTGGACGGAAACGCATCGCACACCCCGAGCGCGCTCACTTTGGTGGCAAAGGCAGTGGATCCGGAGCTTGACAAGATCGTCAAGCAGGCGCGCCTGATGGCTACCGCAACCGGTGCTGCAATCGTTCTGGTGAGTGGAGGGGAAAGACTTTGCGTCGCAAAATCCGGCGCTACGGCAGGCGAAGTGGTGGCTTACCTGAACGCGCATTCCGCCATCCTGCATGCCTGCCTTCGCGACGGTGAACCGCAGATCTGCGATGATGCCGAGGCTGTTCCCGAATTTGATGCGGCGGTGTGTCACCGGATTGGTTTGCGCTCACTTCTGATCGTCCCGGTGCAAGGCAAGAAAAATATGCGCGGGGTGCTCGAGGTTTTCTCGCCTCGTCCTCGCGACTTCTGCGATCGCGATGTCGCGATCTTGCAGGAACTCGCCCGTCAAGTTTCAACCCACACAAACATCGATTTAACCAACATTCCCAAGGCCACTCTCACTACCGTGGTGGCTGCTGATGTCCCCTCTCAACCGGTTTCAGCTCCCAAAGTCTCTCCACGGTTAGTCGCTCCGCGACCACGGGCTCGCAAGGCTCGTAAGCCGCTAAAACTTAGAATGCCGGCGATACCGCCAATACATTGGACGCTCCTTCTTACTCTCATCGTATTGCCATTATTGATGGGATGGATGCTGGGCGCGGCAGCGGCAGTTCCATCGACTGCAAGTAAGGCTTCGACCATCGCGGCGCCGGCCCCGCAATTCGCGCGACTCTCGCCGGTATCGGATGAACGTCAGACCGCGCCGCAGGCTCCCCAGCAGGCTGCGGTGGAGGACAGCAATACAGCCGCGGCTCCTGCTCCTGTTTCTCCGGCGTTTATTCCTGAAGATGTTGCCAAGAAGTACGTGCTGGAACGAGTGGAACCAGATTATCCTGACCAGGCAAGACAACAGCGCATTCAGGGCGCCGTGCTGATGAAAGTGATTGTTGGAAAGAACGGCGAAGTCCAGCGTTTAAGCCGTATTTCAGGCGATGCTCAACTGGCGATGGCGGCCGACGCAGCAATTCGCCAGTGGCGTTTCAAGCCTCAGCCTGCAGGGTTTGAAACTCATATCACTCTTAATTTCGCCCTTCCCTAACCCGCAGAAGCGAGCGTCCCGCACCGTCACGGCTTCAAGATTTAGCGGAATATCGAAGACACCAGACCTTTTACCTTGCCGAAGAAACCACGGTGCGCAGGCTTGTTCCCGGCTTCGGCTGGCGTCGGCGGTACTACCGAATGCGGCATTGAGGCTGGAGCGGCGGAGTTTGCCATGGGGAGGTTCTGTGCGTCAGCGATTGCCGGAGGCTTGGGGGACGGAGTCGTGGCGGCGCGGAAAACGATCGGTGCTTCCAGGTGTACGCGGACTTCGTTTGGTTTTGTAGGCGGAAGCGGAGCCGTTTCCGATCCTGGGGCGACCTGCAAAGTTGAAACGCTATTAGGATCCGTGTTGCCCGACGCTGATCCCGCCGGTATGGGCCGTGTGGCCTCATCTCTTTGCGCCAGATGAACCGATCGGAGTTGATCGCTGTCAATCGGCGTTGGTGATGCAGACGCCAGCATGACAGGGACGGGCGGAGCGGGACAGCCGCATTCTCCCGGCAGCGCGGTCACTACTCCCTTCGCCGAATGCAAGGCTGTATCGGCGGCGTTGATGTGTCCGGAGTGGAAAACCAGGCCTTCGCTGGGCTCCAACTGGTAGGTCCCATCTCCCATAAGCTCGGAGACAATCGCAGGCGCGGTGTTGCCAGGCAGGCCGCGCATGCAGGTGTTCCCGCGCGAGTCCGCCCGGATGGCATAGTGGAACTCCCCGGGCCCGCGCAAGAGAATACGGAAGTCCGGAGTTTGAATCACGTCAGCCGCGTTCTCCAGCGTGTAGTGCGTTTCGACGGCCCCTGTGCTCATGCCCACCATTAAATCCGGCCCACTCTGAGAGCGGGTAACCGACACCGTGGTTCCCGGACAGATGTGAATCTCTCCTCCTCGAGCCAGGCGCAGCGTCGTAGTGTCGGCGCCTGCAGTGACTGAAGCTCCAGAGGCAAGTTTTTCTGCAAAGACCAGCGTACCCGAAGTAGTTGGGCTGACCGGAACTGCTACCGGTTCCTCGGAATGCATAAGAGCAGGTACCGAAGGAGGCGTGGACGTTACCTCTTTTTCTTCGGCATGCAGGCGAACCATCAGGCGGTTGCCGGCCACATCCCAGGTGTAGCTGAGCGGCTTAAGCAATTCGACGACAACCCTGACCACCGGCGGCGTCATAGGAAACTGGGTCACCCGGACCGCCCCGATATTCTCGCTGCTGGTTACGTCTACTCGCTTATGCTTTACCGAGATGCGGGCGTTAGGGAGGTCAATGAGCAGGCGTAAAGGGTTTTCCATCTTGGTGATGGTAGGCGTCAGCGGCCGGGTGGCAGTGATCTCCACCTCGGGCCAGGTGTTTTCCAGGATAACCTTCACCCGCGAGACTGCCGCCGGCTCCTCCTGCTTGACAGATGCCTCAGGGTTACCTGACCTGGACTTCGATTCTGCCAGGCCATAGTCCGCTACCATGACGGTCAGCAGGAACAGCATGGCCAGTTTGTGGGCGATGCGTGGTGGGAATGTCATCCAAACCATACCTATGCGGGAGAAATAAAGATTTTACCGACGATGCCTGAACGCGTGGTCACTCCCATCTTTACCATAACCAGGCGTACAAAGGCCTTGACCGTGTTCGGACTTATGTCCAAGCGGGTAGCGATCTCCTTGCTGGTGAGTCCCTGCAACAATAGCTCAACTGTCTGGTTCTCGCGCGGGGTAAAACCAAACATTTGCGAGGCCTGGGACAATGCGCTCACGCGAAATGGATTTCTCTCCAGCAACAATACTGTCGCCCGGTGGAAGCTTTCCGCTTCCTGCGGCTCCAGAGTGAAAGTGCGGCAGGTATAGCGCCGGTTCCCCGACTTGAATTCTTTGGTAAATGTAAGTGATTGAGCCGGGTTTTCCGAAACCAGGCCCGACTTAACCCGGTCACTGAGAAAAACGTCTACACGTTTGATGCGTTCCGGAACCGTGGGGTACGCCAGAATCTTTACTGCTTCAGAATTGAAGTGAAGCAATTTAAGTTTGCTGTCCACCAGAAGTAGGCCAGCTTGTAATTTTTCGTTGCCCATGAAGGCAATGCTCCGATTGGCACAGGTATTGAGCTACAAGATCGGGGGGAGGACGGTTGGGTGGCCGCACTTCGGCACACACCACGTCGCGCTCACTAGGGAGGGACTATCCACAGTTTCTACTCCTTTCGGCGTAGTGTCAAGGTGTTTTTGCGCTTCTTCCGCGGTTCGCTGGCGCCGGGGACGAAATCCGCCTATAGGCGTAATACGGCGCTGCTAGCGGCTTTTGGAGCAGCGAAAATACAGAGGAGAGATAATCCTCAACAATCAGGAATCAAAAGAAGGACGGCCCAAACTAACCCGCTGCCTGCAGCGCTTCTGCCAACAGTAGCGCAGTCCCCGCGAACATCAGGGTATCCGCGACAAAGTTGATCGCGTCCGTCATTTGGGAGGGATCACGAGTAAGGGCCAGAATCGGCAGGTAAAGTAGTGCCGTAAGCAATGTCATCAAAATACCGATCGAGGCGGCGGCAATGCGCGGACGTTTATTGATGAGCAGCGCGGCGCCTGCCACCACCAGTAAGACCCCAACCGGGTATCCCGACAGCGTGTGCAGCGGAACCCACGCCGGCGTCAGTTTGACATCCGGAACTCCTGGCGCAAACTCCGGATGAAACACCTGCTCAAGTCCAAAGTAAATTACCGTAATCGCCATACTGAAACGGCCAAACAGTACCATCCGATGCCGCTTTCCAGCCTGCGGGTTCCGGCTCTGGCTGCCGGCAAGGGCCCACACGCCGCCAGCGAAAGCTGTCTCTCTGAGCGCGAAGGTCCAGGCAAGACGGTCTCCCGGATGCTTAATGGCAAATGGCAGATGAATGGTGAAGACGATCAACAGAAACATGACTCCAAGCAGGGTTGAGGACAGGCGTACGAACTTCATCACAACCAGACTCGTGGCCCCTGCTATCCAAGCACATCCGACGAAGTAGACCCAGAACAGGTGTGCCGGCAGCCAGGCGGGAACCATCTGCTCCATTGCCCTTCCCGTCATAAAATGTTCAGCTGCGAAGACGGCGAGCGGGGCGGCCACAAACACCGGTCCCAGCGCAATCCACCTCCCCAGGCCGCGGGCGGTGATCAACTTCCTTTTGATCGCGACCAGGCCACCCGCAAGAAAAACCAGTCCGGCAAACCAGGGCCAAAACACAGAATGTGTGAACATTAAGACGCCTTCCCTAGCGGGTAGCTACTACCATGGTCCTCGAATCGCGCGGTTACAGCAATAACAGAAGTTACTCCGCGCATCCGTTCTGTTGTAACGAGAAACGCAATTCCGGAAAGTCCATGTAGCGCAATTCGTTAGACGGTGCGGGTG
>CATPBY010000040.1 GCA_955652845.1 uncultured Terriglobales bacterium
AAACTACTTTCAGAAGCGGGCGCGGGAGTGGCAGAAGCGCTGGCCCATAATTGGAGACATTCGCGGCTTGGGCGGAATGCAGGCCATCGAATTGGTTCTATCGCAGGAGGGACGTGAACCTGCCCCGGATGAAACCAGGCAGATCACCCAGTACTGCTACGAGCATGGGTTGATCACGATCACGGCGGGCTCATATTCCAACGTGATTCGCGTGCTGGTGCCGCTGGTCGTGACTAACGAACAGATGGATGAAGGTCTGGATGTCCTGCAGTCCGCGCTACAATCTGTCTACGAGAAGAAGGGCGCAGTCGCCCAGCCAGTCTAAAATTACCTGTGTGGGGCGCGGGCGCCCCTTCGACTTCGCTCAGGGCTGGCTCCCGCCCGCGGAAAGATTGGCAACTCTCCGAACCGGAGCCAGCGCTACGAAACAGCTACAATACTTTGCGAGATGAAATTATGACGGTTGCTACAGCAACGCTTACAAAAGTTCCTAACTATGTTAATGGCCGCTGGTCCGAGTCAAGCACTCGCGAGTGGGCAGACGTCACTAATCCCGCCACTGGCGAGACTATCGCCCAGACTCCTCTATCCGATGCAGCAGAAGTCGATGCTGCCGTCGAAGCCGCTGCCGCCGCCTTTCCGGAGTGGCGGCGCACACCTCCCGAAGATCGCATCCAGCCGCTGTTTAAGCTGAAACAAATGTTGGAAGAACATGTTGATGAACTGAGCCGCACCATCACGCAGGAAAATGGGAAAACTTTCACCGAGGCAAAAGCAGAGTTCCGCCGGGCGATTGAGAATGTCGAAGTCGCCTGCGGCACTCCTATGATGATGCAAGGCTACAACCTCGAAGACGTGGCTCGCGGCATCGATGAGATGATGATCCGCCAGCCGCTGGGTGTGGTCGCCGCAATCGTTCCGTTCAATTTTCCTGGGATGATTCCGTTCTGGTTTCTGCCCTACGCGATTGCGACGGGGAATACTTTTGTCCTGAAACCATCCGAGCGGGTCCCGCTCACCATGAAGCGGACCTTTGAATTGTTGGATCAGACCGGGTTGCCGAAGGGCGTGGTCAATCTGGTGAACGGCGGAAAAGCCGTTGTCAACGCGCTGCTCGATCATCCCAAGATCCGCGCCATCAGTTTTGTGGGTTCGACGCCGGTAGCGAAATATATCTACGCGCGGGCGGGAGCGAATGGGAAACGCGCGCAATGCCAGGGCGGAGCCAAGAACCATGTCATCGTTCTTCCTGATGCTGATATGCAGATGGCTACACAGATCATTAACGACAGCGCCTTTGGCTGCGCCGGGCAGCGTTGCCTGGCGGTTTCCGTTGCAGTGACTATCGGTGAGGCGCAAAAAACCTTCCGCGACTCGATCACCGAAGCAGCGTCAGCGCTCCGCGTCGGAAACGGTCTCGATCAAGGAGTTCAGATGGGCCCGGTGATTTCGCCGCAGAGTAAGTCACGGGTTGAGGCACTCATCGCGCAGGGGGAGAAGCAGGGCGCGAAAGTTGTCCTGGACGGCCGCAATTCAAAGATACCGAAATACGAATCTGGAAATTTCGTTAAGCCTACGATTCTCGATAACGTTCCCGCGACCAGCGAACTCGCCGATACCGAAATCTTCGGTCCAGTCCTGAGTCTGATTCACGCTAACGACATGGATGAAGCGCTGGCATTCCTCGAACGTAGTCCGTACGGCAATCAGGCTTCGCTTTTCACTTCGAGCGGCGCCGCCGCGCGCCGCTTCCGTTACGAAGCCCCCGCGGGAAATATCGGCATCAACATCGGTGTGGCTGCGCCCATGGCGTATTTCCCGTTCAGCGGCTGGAAAGACAGCTTCTTCGGCATTCTGCACGGGCAAGGCCGGGATGCCATTGAATTCTTCACGGAAGAAAAAGTCGTGATAGAACGCTGGGGAAAGGAACACTCACGCAAGTTCTAGTCGAACACACACATTAAAGCAGAATCAACCCCATGCGGATGCCGCGGGTCACCGCTTCCGTGCGAGTGGCCGCTCCCAGTTTTTCGAGTATCGAGCTGACGTGAAATTTGACGGTATGGTCGGAGATCGATAAACGCGACGCCATCTCCCGATTACTCAGCCCGTCAGCCAACATTCGCAGGACTTCAATTTCGCGTGGAGTAAGATCGTCTGGCGCCGCGATGGATTGCTTAGATTGTCGAATGCGTGCGGCAAGATTCTGCGTTACCTCGGGGTCGAGCATTACCAGGCCCGTATATGCCGCCTCAATGGCCGGCAAAATTTCATCCATGGCGCTCTCCCTGGGCAAGATCGCTTTCACCCCGGAGCGTAGCGCGTAGGCTGTCCAATCGGAAGCAGGCTCATCCACCAGGACCACGATCGGCCAGCCCGCCAACGAAGTTATAGGAGTGTTGTAGCGTTCTCCATTCCGACGATTGCTTTCAAAGTCCCCGCTCCCAAGTTCGGCTGCGGTTAAATCCAATACCACAACATCGGGCTGCAATTCACTCAGGTGCGGCTCGATTGCCCGGATGCTCTGAAAACTTCCCACCAGCTTCAGCGACACGGTTTTTGCGATCATCGCTTCCAGCCCGGCCCTCCGAACTGCGGAGACAGCAGCCAGCGCAATACGTATGATGCTGCCTCCGTTTTCTTTCGTCACGATTTACGGCCTCGCTGGACGTTCACCCAGGTTAATTGAGACCCGCTGCAATGCTCCTCCCCGCAACACGGCTAAGGCAATGCTGTCCCCGGCCTTCGCCACGCTTAGCAATTCCTGGATATTGTCGGTGTCCAAAGCTGCCTTGCCTTGTAATTCGACGATCACATCTCCCAAAACGATTCCGGCTCTATCGGCGGGTCCGCCAGATTCGACATGGAGAATCATCAATCCGGCGCCGGTGCCAGACTTCAGCTTGTCTCGAAGATTCTCCGGGATCGCGACCGGCTGCATGGCCAGCCCCAGATAAGGGCGGGCAATGTGGCCCTTTTCCAGCAGTTCGTCGACAGTCCGATTGATGGTCGAAACCGGTATGGTTACGGCTCGCCCCCTCCCCAGACCGTTGGTGTTCATGCCCAAGATCTTGCCTTCAACGTTGATCAGCGGCCCGCCGGAAAATCCGGGATATAGCGCGAGATCGAGCCGGACGTTCTGGTCCACTCGTCCGCCACGCCAGGTGCGCCATTCTCCGCCCAAGCCTCCGATGATGCCTGCGCTGGCTACCAGACTTCCTGAACGGCTGCGTCCCAGTGCGAGCACGAGGTGAGCGAGCTTCACCCCGGCGATGTCAGCGAATTGGGGGAGAGGAAAACCATTGTCCGATTCCAATTTAAGAATCGCAAGGTCAGTCCCGGGATCGCGTCCCGCTAATTTGGCGGGGATGCGCTTGCCTGCAGCCCCCAGAACGTGAATATCGTCGTCCCGCCGCACGGTGTGATGGGCGGTGAGTACGACTCCTTTGCGCCAATAAATTCCACTCGAGGGCACACGCGGCCTTGCTCCCACGGTTACCACTGACCCTCCGGCTTGCTCCGCGGCATGGGCGAGTTCTTGCGAAAAGCTGGCAACTCCTGAAACTGACATTCTCATTCTCCTTGATAAAATCGACATCGAGGCACAATTGCTCGGGTTCTTGGTCGATGCCAATTACATAATGAGGAATGGTTGAAGCTGGCGCATCCGCCAAACGGCTAGGTAGGCACTACGGGGCCAGGCAGGCTATCCAGACCAGGCGAATATTGAGCCTGTAGTTTCGCTCGCCGCCAGCTGGCTTCCGAAATCAGGTACAAAATCAGAATTCCCAGTTCAGGTTCGATGGGATGGCGGTAGCGCGGGTGGGGAAAGACGAAGTAGTACACCATGGGATACGACAGCATCAGCCACAAAAATAACCATGCCCCAGGACGGTGTTTGCGCAAAGCGCGTCCTAAACCCCAGATTGCCAGTACGGAAGAAGCGAGGAACAGCGAATTTTTTACTGCGCCGAACACGGGTCTTTCTGATGATTGAGGAATTCCGCCCCAGTAGTAGATAAACCGCTTAGCGTTGAGCCGGACAAATCTGTCGTAATCTTCACGAATAAATGCCACAGCCTCGCGTTTGCGTTCGGCTACATACTTAATCTCGCCCAACTGGCGGTAGCGCCGCATCTGGAAGACGTTTTGGGTTGGGTGCAGATATTCCATCCAGACTCCGGCCGCTCCCGGGCCGTTCCCCATGCGCAATTCGGCGCCGAAATTGGATCGGATAAAAACAAATTGACCGAATGTCTGTTCATTGCGGATCAGCCAGGGTGCAACGCAAGCTGCGAAGACGACTGCGGCGGCGAGTAGCCCTGCCGCGGACTTCTTATTGCCTTTAGAACGCTGATGCCACAGCCATAATCCGGATGCCGGAAGGAATGACAGCAGCGTGGTATTAGTTAGCGCGGCCGCTCCCCATAGCGTTCCCAGTTCGCACCATGGCCGCACCCCATCCTTGTGAGGCAGAGTTAGAGTGAGCCAGAAAATCATTGTCAATAAAAATGTTGCCAGACTTGTTTCCCACACCCAGCGTGTGCTCCAGTACATTACTGATGGCAGCAGAGCCCACGTCCACGCACTCCAAACAGCGACTTTCTCGCTGAAGCATCGTTTCGCGATCAGGAAAATCGGTATGCAGTTGAGAGCGGAGAACAGGCTGTTGATAACCAGCAGCACGATGGCAGACGTTTGGCTGTAAATGCCGAACACTTTGAAGATGCCTGCGATCAGAAGCGGATAAATGGGAGGCTCCCAGGCTGTCGGCCCGGTCGATTCATCAAACGGACTGCTGAAACCCTGGCCGCTGGCGAGCGAACGCCCAATGCGCCCCATTTCCCAGCCAAAGCTGAAATCGTTGTTGCTGGTGCGAAACTTATAAGTATGTGCGATGAAGATCCACCCCAAACGTAAAACCAGGGCGAGCATCACCATCCAGAAAAGAGAAGTCCGGGCCGGTATCCACCAGCGCAGGCGCTCAACGCGCCCACTGGCAGGTATCGGCGGAGTTCTGGTATGATTGCTCATGCGGGGAATGAAACTCAGTTGTATCTGATAGGCTTCCGTTCCAGCAACTCGAAGTTATAGGGCAGGAAGCTCCGCGTTTTCTCCATCGGGACGAGTGATGCCGTGCATGATCAAGGTTTATCCGCTAGCGTCCGGCGGCATGGGTAGAGCTCCGCGCAAGATCCCTCACCCGGCTGAACTGCGCGGGGTTTCGAGATGAAGCCTTTTATAGGTAAGGGATTAAGATCTGTCGGTCCTTCCCATCCCAGCAATCCCGTCACCCCGGCTCGCCCCAACGTTGACACTTATTCTGCCCGCACCTAGACTGAGGTGTCGTAGCCGGTAAGTGCTGTTATATCGCGACGGCTGGAATAATGACGGCACAGCAGGATTTTCGAGGACATTCATGGGCTGGCTGCAAAATAAGTTTGAAAAGAATTTCCTGATCACCACGGTGGACTACGTCTTTAACTGGGCCCGAAAGTCGGCCGTGTGGCCCATGACATTTGGCTTGGCTTGCTGCGCCATCGAAATGATCGCTTCTTCCACGGCGCGATTCGATATTGCACGTTTTGGCTCGGAGGTCTTCCGTCCCAGTCCGCGGCAAAGCGATCTGATGATCGTGGCCGGGACGGTCACATTGAAGATGGCGCCGGTGGTAAAGCGTATCTACGATCAGATGCCCGATCCCAAGTGGGTGATCTCCATGGGCGCGTGCTCCTCCGTCGGCGGCCCATTTAATACCTATGCCGTGCTGCAGGGTGTGGACAAAATTGTCCCCACGGATGTCTACGTGATCGGCTGTCCGCCGCGTCCGGAAAATCTTTTCTACGCGCTGCTCAAACTGCAGGACAAAATCGATCAGATGTCACTGGCCAAGAAGCCAACAGAAGTGCGCCTCGACCCGAACATGGTAGAAAATTTCAAACGGCAGGTCATGATTGCGCAGACCCTGCAGCCGAAATAAAGTGGTCAGCGAATATCATGTAGTGACCGGCGTCCTCGCCCGGCAAAGCATGGCGCTCGCCAAAGACTAAGGACGCCATGTCCAATTTCGTAAAGCTGACCACCCGATCCGAACTTCCCGCCGAAGGCGAAGCCAAAGAATTTCTCTTGGGCGATAAGGCTGTCTGCGTCGTCAACATCAATGGAACTATCTCCGCAATGGACAACGTCTGTCTTCACCGCGGCGGTCCCCTCGGACAAGGCGTAATCGAGGGAAACAAGCTGGTTTGTCCGTGGCACGGATGGCAGTGGGATCCCAAAACAGGCGAAGCTGCGCACAATCCTGGTTCCCGGGTTGCCGTCTATCCGCTCAAAGTCGAGAACGGGGACGTAATGATCGAGTTTCAGGCGATGCCGAAATAGAAGCCCAGGGTTTGGGCCCGGCGGAACCAGGCTGACCCTTCCTACACGTATTTCACATCTTTACTGCGGTGGCCTGGGTCGCCACGCATTCCCATTTTCCGTTTGGCATCTTCACCCAGGTATCCGTCCAGCGCTCGTTCACATCAATCGGCTTACCTGACGGATCGGTCCCCTGGCCTTTGAACACTCCGGTGGCGATGGCGGCACTGCCAAAAACGCTTACTTTCATATCGCTGTAATCGGCGCTGGTCCATTTCGTCGATTTCGCCTGTGCCATCGCATCAGCTTTATCCATGACTTTGCCTTCACTCGACGTGTCTACAAAATTGTCGGCGAGCAGCGGAACCAGCAAATCAGGATTATTGGTTTTCTGAGACTGCAGCCATTGTTGCTCCAGTGCGGCTACTGCCTGCGCGGTTCCGCCGTCCGCCTTGTTGGTTTGGGACCACAAACCAGTTACCAGTAACCCTAAACCGAACAGACCCATCATCAACTTTAACTTTGTCTTCATCGGGTATTCCCCTTCAGGTTGAGATTCTCAAGAGATTCGTGAGAGATGCGGTGCCATTGAATACCTCGCTCGTAGCGATGTCAACTCTAAACCTGACTTCACCGCAAGCACACAGGGGGACGATCAGACGGCCGGGTATATTCCCAGTACCTTGACCGGGTCGGCCACTTCGCTGAGATGCCGCAAGGCGTGGCGCGCGGCCTGATCATCGCCGCGAAGGAAATCAACGTAGAAAACATATTCCCATGGCCGACCGCGCATAGGGCGCGATTCAATCTTGCTCAGGCTGATATCGCGCAAAGAAAAAACGCTGAGTGCTTTGAATAACGCCCCTGGGACGTTCTTTAACCCAAATGCAATCGACGTCTTGTTGGCGTCCGGCAGGATGCGGCGCGATTTACGAATCAGAAAGAAGCGAGTGAAATTTCTCTTGTCATCCTCAATACCTGCGGCCAGAATCCGTCCACCATACACTTTGGCTGCCTGCCGCCCCGCGATTCCCGCGGTATCCAGCAGCCCTTCCTGAATGATGTGCTTCACGCTGCCGGCTGTGTCATAGAAAGGGAGAGCTTTGATCTTTCGATTCCGTCCAAGAAAATCGCGGCATTGTTGCAGAGCGACAGGATGCGACAACACACGGCGCAGCTCTTTTCTCCGCACACCCGGAGCGGCGATCAAATTGTGTACGATCCGCAGGCGGAATTCGCGCTGCACGAAAACCTTTCGCGCCATAAGCAGATCAAGATGTTCCGTGACCGAACCCGCCAGCGAATTCTCGATGGGGATGACAGCAACTGCGACCGAACCCCGTTCCACCCGCTCAAATACCTCCGCTGAGCGCTCACACGCGACGATGCGTGTACCCGGTAGCATGCGCCGCGCCGCCTCATGGCTGAACGAACCAGCTTCTCCCTGGATCGCAACTTTCATCTGGGCAACTTAGCTGGCCGCGCTGACGAAAGCAAATCTTTCTGCAGCATCACGGCATCCACTCCGTTGGAGTAATAGCGGGGGAGGGTCTTGATCACTGAATACTTGTGGAACTTATAAAAGGCCAGGGCGGCCGTGTTGTCGACCGCAGTCTCCAGAATAACGGTATGGCAGTTCGCGGCACGCAATCGATCTTCTGCAGCCTGGAGCAACCGCGAACCCGTTCCGGAGCGCCGGGCAATGGGTAGCACATCGATAGTAATGATGTGGCCAACCCCCCGGCTGGCTTCTGCGACCACGAAACCCTTGACGCCATCGGTTCGTGGTTGAGGCTGATTGTGATCCGTGTCAGCAGCTTGAGCCACCAGGGTGAATGATCCGCGCTTCTGGATATAGTGCGCAAGTTCCTGCCTGGAGTAGGCGATTCCCGGCGGGAAGCATTTTTGGTCAATGCTCCACAAAAGCTCGAAATCAGCTCGCCAGAATTCGCGCATGGCAAGATCCACGAAAACATTGTAGCCAAGAAACAAAAGAGAGATTGCCGTCAGCAAATGCGGATGTAAGCCCATGCGCTGGCCAAAAACCTGGCGCCCCTCATAATGATTGATTTCCAGTGCTTAGCCCCGACTCCCGTGGCATTCTATGGCGGCGTGACATTTCCCCGAAAAATTCTGCGACGAAACAGTTGCTCGCATTGCACCCTAAGACGTACTATTCGCATCTGAGGATTTGTGCTGCGTCTTGTTCTCATCGACGCACTGGGCGCGGTAGTTCTGCTCGTACTGTGGTACTTCTATTTCGCCCGCTTCAATCGCCGCCGGGGCGCTGTGGTATTGCGCTGGGTGGAATCCGCGTGCTCCAGCCGCGGCCGCATCGTCGAGAGCAGGTGGGTCGGAGTATCACGCTTGCAGGCGCGGCTCGGTTTGGGCGTCCACTGGTTCGAGAATGCCCACATCACGGTACGGCTGCGCCCGCGGCCGCTATTGCTGATGTGGTTGTTCAGCATTTGGCGTAAACAGTCTGAAACGCTTACTTTTGAAGCGGACCTGGACCATGCCCCGACGTTTCAGCTCGAAGTTTTCCGCCACCGATGGTTTTCTCATCGGCATAGTGCCGTAGCAGTAAAATGGGGCGACTGGGAGGTTTCTCGTCCCGGTCCGGTCGTGCTTACCACCCGCACTCACTGGACTCAGGAGTTCACCCCGGTGGTGAATTCACTCATGACCTCCCGAGGACATAATCTGCTTACGGTTCGTTTCCGTCCCGATTCTCCCCACCTGGCAGCCACTATTCCTCTGGAAGCCCTCTCCAATGAACAGGGCGCGGCAAGCTTTCTGAATATTGTTGAGGAATTGGCGGCCGGCGCTTCCACCCACCGGCGGTAAGCAGGTCTGACCCTGTTGCTGATCGGCTAGTGCAACAGTCCGAATACCGCGACACCATTGGTCGTGCCTACGAAGACCTTGCCATTTACTATCGTCGGGGTAATGAACTTGTTGCCGGGGCCCAACTGGTCACGTGATCCCGCCTGGTTGCTGTTGTAAAGTTCATTCGACAATTTCGTAGCGTCGTATGCATGAAGGACAGCCGGGTTGGTGTTTTCGACAGCCCACAAAATGGCATTGCTGACTCCATTCGCGGAGATGCCAGGCGTGGCGCCCGGATAGCCAAAGCTATTGGGGGTTTGACCCGTTGCCCCGGTGGATAGCTTGGCATTGGTGATCTTGAAAGCCACAATCGGACTTCCCACCGAGCCGTAGTAAACAGTGCCGTTAAAATATGCCGGCATGGCGAAGACGCCGCCGGACAGAACCCCATCAAGCTCCTGGTAAATATTATTGCTGTTAGCATTAAATTTACCCATGGAGTCGCGGTTTGCCACGTAAAGATTCGTGTCTTTGCCCGCCCCCACGGCAAGATGCTGTACTTGCCCGGAGCTGTCGGTCAGGTCGGGTAGTACCATTACGCCCCCAGATCCAAGATCGGTGTCCGTGTTATTTTCGTTCTGCTGGTCGTACATCTCGAAATAATCTGCCACGGCCAGCCCACCGGATGTAGAAAACTTCAGGAAGGCATTGCCATAGTCGCCGTTGCTGGGAAATCCGCCGCCATTCAAGCTGGTGTCGAAATCGCCGTTAGCGTCCAGAACATAGATGTTTCCGCTGGCGTCCGCAGCTGGTCCTGCCCCTGACATCCAGATTGCGCCTTCGCTTCCGTTAGGAACGACGTTTAATACACTGGTCTGGGCCAGGGTTGAGGCATCGTATGCCATGATCCAGCCGTTATAAGGCCGAATATCACAGTGCGATGCCCATGCCGTGTACACGGAGCCATTCAGCAACAGCAGTGCGGCCCGCTCTTTGTATTGCTTGGGATCGAAAATCACACTGCCGTTGGAACTGTTGTCTCCCGTTCCCGGAAAGGAAGCCTGCATCGCACGGGGACCAGCGAACAGTTCCATGCCCGTAGTCACATCAAGCGCGTGAATCCGCTGAAAATAATTTCCGGAAGCGTTCTTCGACATCGCCACCAGGTAGATCGCTCCATTGGGTCCATGACCTCGGTCAATGACCGGGGTGCTGGTGATGCCAATTTCAGGAACTACCTGGCCGCAGCTTCGCTCGTCACTCGGGGTTTCACCCGTTCCCAGCATCGAAGCTTTCCAGAATAGCGTGCCGTTATCTGCATCGAAGGCGTAAACACTGTCGTGCTCAGTTGCAACGTAGAGCACATTATGAACACCCTGGCCGGGAATATTCATGTTCGACATATAGAGGGGCTGAGCGTCAACCTTGCCGTCGACCGGGAAGAAGGCCAGTTTGCCGAAAGTAGTCGAGTTCACGTTTGCCGGCGACAGAATCGTCTCACTGAGATTCTGTCCTGTGCGGGCGACATCATTGTGATAAGTCAGAACATCGAGCTGTCTGGCGGCGCTAACCGCGAGCATGGCTTGATCGCTGGTCGCATTTCCTGCGGCATTGCTGACCACGACACGGAATTGGGAACCGTTATCGGCTGAGATGACCGGCGGCGTGACGTAGCTGGCAGAGTTCGCGCCGGCGATGGCCAGATTGTTCTTCTGCCATTGATAGCTCAGGGGAGCAGTCCCAGTCGCGACCACGGTGAAAGTAGCTGTCTGGCCGGGAATCGCTCTCTGCATCGCAGGTTGGGTGGTAATTGACGGGGCGGAAGGGCTGACAGGGGGATTTGCTGCGCCACCACAACCCCCGAGACTCAGTCCAAGAATGACCGATAAAACTGCTGGCACTAATAACCACAAGCGCATGAGGGGCCTTTAAAGACGTCGATGGATCAATGATGCCAAGTTTTTCCAGCTTTTGCGAGAGGCGAAGCGTTACCGAGGTAGGCAATGGGGAACGGCCAAAAATCGGTGGGGGCCGACTTACAAGAGTAACCGAGCCAGCCGGTGACTCACACTTGTTCCGGCTCGGACAGAAACCGGTAGCCCACGCCGCGTACGGTAAGCAGATGCTGGGGCTTTGACGGATCATCTTCAATGTAAC
>CATPBY010000041.1 GCA_955652845.1 uncultured Terriglobales bacterium
GACCCCGGTCAGGCGGCGGGGCACGATCTTGCCGCTCTCCGCTACAAACTGCGCCAGCAGCCGCACATCCTTGTAGTTGATTGCCTCAATTTTCTCCACGCAGAACTTGCAAACCTTCTTGCGGCGGAAATATTTGCGGCCGCCTTCGCGGCCACCACCCGGTCCACCTGGGCGAGGCGGACGCCGTTCTCGATCGGGCCGGTCTCCGCTGGAAGTATGTTCAGACGCCGGTGCTGCAGTGGATCTGTTCTCGTCAGCCATAATGCTCCTTAAAATCTGTCTTTGTTCCTGGCCGTCAGCGTTTCGCTGCCAGGCCAGCCCTGGCTTCACGCGACCCGAGCCAAACATTCGCTATGACGGCCAGGATTATGCCGTGACCGCGGCGGTTTCGCCATCGCTTTCGGGAGGCGTGGGGGCAGCCTTGCGGCGCGATTCCTTAATCGCTTTGATCTTGTCGAGACGCTTCTGCTCTTCATCAATGCGCACCGTCAAGAACTTGATTACCGGCTCACTTACACGCAACCTGCGCTCCAGTTCATGGATCAACCCGCCGCCACCTTCCACCGTAAGCAGGATATAAATCCCGTCGTGAAATCTCTGGACCATATATGCCAGTCGGCGCTTGCCCATTTTCTCCACGCTCTTCACCTTGCCGCTGGAGGAGGCCACCGCCGATTCCAGAGTGGAAATGAGTTTGTCCTGGTCCTCTTCCACCATGTCCGGGCGAACGATAAACATCAACTCATAAGTACGATCCATTATTTATCTCCATTCACCGCGAATGCTCACCGATCAGCACGAATCAAAATTACGAATCAGATCCGCGCGTCTCCATGAAATCAGCGGCTAAGCTTTTTCGTTTTCTTCCGGCTCGTCTCTGCGGTTAAAGCGATTCATCGCTGCGGCTGCGCCTTCCGTCAAAATCACATTCACAGCTTCCGCGGCCTTGTCTATTACCTGATCCACCTGCTTGAGCTGAGCCTTGCGGAACGGCGCCAGCAGATAACTCCTGCCATCAGCAATTTTCCGGTCCGGCGCCACTCCCAGCCGGATCCGCAAAAATTCCTGCGTGCCCAGCGCGCCAATCACCGACTCCATCCCATTGTGCCCCGCCGAACTGCCGCGCTGGCGAATACGGATCGCGCCCCAGGGCAAATCCAGCTCGTCGTAAATTACAATCAGATCAGCTTCCGTTCTAACTTCATGCTCGAGCACCAACTCGCGCACCGAGATGCCGCTCAGATTCATGAAGGTCTCTGGCTTGGCCAGCAGAACCGGTTCCGAACCAATTACAACGCGGGCGGTCAAAGCCCGGCAGTGACGGTTCCGTATTTCCACCCCGCATTCGCCGGCGATGCGGTCAAGGGTCAGAAAACCCAGATTGTGGGGAGTGAACTGATATTCGATTCCCGGGTTGCCCAGGCCCACAATCAGTTTCACGCCTTCTCAATCTCCCCCGGCCGTAAACTGCCGAGCTTCCGCTCGACCTGACGGACGAGGGCGCCCGCCGCAACGTAATCCTGTTCTACTTCTTTTCTTTCTTCTCGGCCTTTTCCGCCTTTTCGGGCTTCTCGGCAGCGGGTGCGGCGCCTTCTTCGCCTTCCACTTCCTGTTTGCCCTTCTTGATGACTTCGGGTTCAGCAGGAGTCGCAGTCGCATCGGCAGCGACGGCTTCCGGAGTGGCCGCAACTTCTTCCTTCACAGTGATAATGTGGGCAACCGGTTGGTTCGGATCACTCAGGAATTTCAATTTAGGGTCATGAGGCAGATCGGACACACGCAAGACCATCCCAAAGACCAGCTCACTGACATCCGCCTCAATCGAGGAAGGAATGTCGCTTGGCAGACACTCGATTTCAACTTCGCGAAAAATCTGCTCCAGGATGCCGCCCTGCTGCTTCACCCCCGCTGCTTCTCCCTTGAGCACGATCGGAACCGCGACCTTTAACTTCTGGTCGATTGCGATCCGTTTCAGATCGATGTGAAGCAACGATCCTTTAATAGGCTCGTATTGCCAGTCCACGATCATGGCTTTGGTGCGCTCCCCGCCATTCAGCGCCAGGTCAAAAATTGTATTGTGACCGGTCTGAGAGTGCAGGATGCGGCTGACCTGCCTCGGATCCAGACTGACCGGCAGCGCATCTTTGCCGGCTCCGTAGAGCACGGCCGGAAGCTTGCCGTCGCGGCGCACCCGGCGCGCGTCATTTTTATTTCCGGAGGTTCGGGGCTGAGCTTCCAAAAGATTGTTTTCGCTGACATTATTCTTGGTTGCGGTTGCCATAAATTTTTCCTATAAGAACAATTTGCTGACGGACGTCTCTTCGTGAATTGATTGAATAGCCCTTCCAATCAAGCCGGCGATGGAGAGAACTTTGATCTTCGGTTCCTTTCGCGCTTCTTCATTGAGCGGGATGGTGTTAGTTACCACCACTTCCTCTATGGCCGATTCTGCAATGTTCGCAACCGCCGGACCGGACAACACCGGATGCGAGCAGCAGGCGTGAACCGCCTTTGCGCCATTTTCCAGCAACGCGCTGGCGGTCTTGACCAGAGTTCCCGCCGTATCGATCAAGTCATCGATCACCAGGCAGGTGCGGCCATTGACTTCGCCGATCACATGCATGACCTCGGCAACATTCACTTCCACACGCCGTTTGTCCATGATGGCGAGGGCAGCGTCCATCTTCTTGGCAAAGAAGCGGGCTCGTTCCACGCCCCCGGCATCCGGCGAAACGACGGTGAGATTTGGCAGGCTCAGCCGCTTGAAATGGTCTACCAGCACCGGCGATGCGAACAGGTGGTCCACCGGAATATTGAAGAACCCCTGCAATTGTGGCGCGTGCAAATCCACAATTAAAGCCCGGTCCGCGCCTGCCGTGGTCAACAGGTCGGCAACCAGCTTGGCGGAGATGGGAACTCGCGGCTTATCCTTACGATCCTGGCGCGCGTAGCCAAAATACGGAATCACTGAAGTGATGCGCCGTGCCGAAGCGCGCTTGAGCGCGTCGATCATCAGCAGCAGTTCCATCAAGTGTTCATCGACCGGACGGCAAGTGGGCTGCATCACGAAAACATCAGCGCCGCGCACGTTCTCCTGAATCTGGACGTAGGCCTCGCCATCGCTGAAGCGTGTGACCATGGCCTGCCCGCGTGTAAGACCCAGGAACGCGCAGACTTCGTCACAGAGCGACTCGTTAGCGGTGCCGCAGAAAATCTTGAACTTATCGTCACCGCGGCCCCGTTGAAGCTTGCGTTCCGGCTTCTCGTCGGCGCTCATCTGAGCCTTCTTTTCCGTCGCTGTCGCAAGAGTTGCCATTGTTTTAGCTCTCAGCTGTCAGCTCTCAGCTTTTACTCCTGCTCTTGAAACCCAAGAGCGGATGGAAGCTGGTGTTCTGGCTGGGCCGCTAGGATTCGAACCTAGACAAAGTGCTCCAAAGGCACTTGACCTACCATTAGTCGACGGCCCAGTGATTTCGATTGCCGGTTGCCCGATTTGAGATTGTAGATTGAAAAGACTCGTCCGGCACCACTAATCTAATCTGAAATCTGCAGTTCCTTCGACCACTTACTCGAAAATCTTCCGCCAGTATTGCCTGCGCGTTAGCGTGGATGTGACCACCGCCGGAATATCTCGCTTGCGCACTCTTGCCGCAGCTCTCTCAGCCGCCGTTCTGCAGGCAAATAACCCGTAAACAGCCGACCCGGAGCCCGAGAGCGAGGCATAAACCGCGCCAGCGCGCTCAAACACACTCTTGACCTCACGCAATTCGGGATACTTAGGAAAGACGACCCGTTCAAAGTCGTTTTCTATCCCGGCACGGACGAGGTCGAGAAGCGGGATCTCGGCCCGGCCCCTGTCTCGATTTACAGGGACACCGGATAAAGGACCAGTCAGCCATGATGCAATCGTGCGGCTGAACTCATTCATTCTATCGGAGGGTAAAGAAGCCGTCAATTTTGAGATGCTTGAGCCCGCCCGAACCAATGCAGGGGCGGGTTTCCCCACTGGCGCGGTCAAGCCAAACTCGACCTGGCCTTCTTCAGAAGATACCCAAGGCTTCGCTGCCTGGCTTTCGCGGGTGGGGGCGCCCGCGCCACCCGACGAGTCCCAATCAGCGAAGGCGGTGGGAGTAGAAACTCCCGCCTCCGGGATCGCAATCACACAGGGCAGGGACGGCAGATCGGGAAGGGGATACACTTCTTCTCCCCGTCCCACGCCAAGAACTGTTCCGCCGACCAGGAACAGCGGAAGATCTGAACCCACTTCTGCCGCGATCCGCATCCTCTCCGCCCCGGACAGCTTCTTTTTCAGCGCCCGTTCTAGTGCCAGAAGCGTAGCGACGGCGTTCCCGGAAGCTCCGCCGAGCCCTCCCTGCACTGGCAACCGCTTTTCGAGATCAATAACTATATGGCCCCGAGCTCCCAGGCCCGCCATGGCCTGCTCCAAAATGCGATAACAAGTGTTCGAATGATTTTTGGGAACTCGGGGATCATTGCAGCGAATCTCGATGCCTGTCCCGCGACCGACCTGCAGCCGGAGCACGTCATGCAACGCAATGGTCTGATAAAGCGTGCGCAGTTCGTGAAAGCCGTCCGGACGCCGCGGTCCAATGCAAAGGCCCAGATTGATCTTTGAGAAAGATCGGACAGTCACGGTCATTGAAGAATTGTAAATGGCTCCGACAGGCTTGATTTCGTCCGTTCTTACTTGCTTATTTCTACCGAAACGATGCCACCCGATTTCTCTTTGGAGGACGATTCCATATACACGACGCGTGCGCGCATTCCTTCGAGATCAGAGCAGGGATTCAGATCTCCTTCGGGTACGAAGTTCAGGGCCGAGAACTGAATCTGGAAATAATTGCGGGCGTGGAGGTCCATCATCTGCCCTCCTGCATCGACCTTAAAATCTAATATCGCTGGCGATGTGCAATGGACATTCCTGATGGTTCCCCTGATGGAACGACGAGGTCCCTTTAAGCTGTCATCACTCTGCCGGGCCAAGTCGGGACCTCCATGGGATTGACCATCCGGTTCCTCCGCGGAAGTATGCGTATCCGGCAGTTCGGCCTGCATTTGCTGGCGGTACTCGCGACTTTCTGCCTCTACGCGCTGTCGTACCGATTGAGATCGTTGCGCCGCAGCCATGGCATTTTGCACAGCCGCAATGTCACCGGCCGATTTGGCCACTTTCAAGGCTTCCTGGAGCACAGCGATGGCATTGCTTTCTTTCTGCGCGGTCAACAGGACATTCGCGGCGTTGATACGGTATGACACATTCCCGGGATCCAATGAAACCGCTTGCACCGTCAACATATGGGCTTCATCGAGATTTCTATCATGCATTGCATAAAAGACAGCCAACCGATCGTATGAAGGGGCGAACGATGGATTGAGCTTGATCGAGGTGCGCAGGCTGCTCTCGACTTCGCCATCGACGTTTGACCCGCGGTTCATAGCGATGGCGGCAAAGTAATAGTGCGCAAGAAAGTTTTGCGAATCCAGTTTGACTGCCTGTTCATACCATTTCAGCGCCTCGTCCGCGTGTCCTTCGCGAAACTCCAGATACCCCATGGTTTCATGCGCCAGCACATTGCCGGGATCTTCGCGCAATACCTCACCCAAGAGAACACGGGCCTCCTTGGGGCGTTGATTGTAGGCCAGGAAGTCGGCGCGTGTGGCATCAGCCTGTGTCTGGTTAACGGCTTGAATCTTGAACGCGGTATCATCGACTACTATGGCACTCGACATTTTGAAGTCGTAGAAAACGGCTTGGGCGACATATCTTTCCAGGGCCCCCTGCAACTGTTTGAGATCGCCAAACGAGCTGGTGGCGGCGGTAACAGGATCCGTCTTACGGGCCAGCATGAGCAAGTAGTCGCCGAGCTTATTTGTATTGTCATGCCGGTCTTTCATCGTAAGGTAATGGGTCAGCGCCCAGGATTCAGCGTAAAAGATCGAGCCTTTATTCTCCTCATGGTAGTAAGGAGAACTGTGGTCCACGGCAAAAAGCGTCGTCAAAGGAATGAGCCGGTTTTGTCGTAGAAACAGAATCATCTCGTCGCTGGGCTTGCCGACGAGCACTTCCTTGTCGCGAATATCGGTGTTTTCATAGAACTGAGCTAATCCTTCAACCAGCCAGAGGGGCATCCACTCGTCGGCTTTTCTGGTCAGCAGGTGGGTATATTCGTGGTAGACCGTCGCGTAAGGATGCTCTCCCCCTGCGTCGAGGCGCAACAGCACATAGTTTTTGTCTGGCGCGCGCAAAAAAAGCCCGGCCAATTCCAGCTTTCCCTTTGCCAGGTATTCTTCTGGTTCAAGCGCACGGAAATCCTTTTCATTTTTAAGCGCGATCACAACGATGGGAGAGTCAGGGTCCACCTCCATCTTGGGAAAAGCGGTGTGAAAAACTGAGCGCATCCGCTCGAACTGGTCGGCAGTGTGCTGGCCCTGTTTTTCGTTCCCGTTCGTAATGACAACGAAGTGCTGGCTTCGGACTTCCAGCCAGTTGTCGACCCTGTCGCGTGCGAAAGAGCACACGGCCGCCAGCAGCGGTATCAGCCAGAGTACACGCCTGGACATAGTGGCGAGACATTCATATACCTAGTCTTCACCGCCGTCAAACGGAATCTAGATTGGACAAGGGGGTGGGGCTGCGCTCAGTTTCTGCGCTTATAGTAAATCGCAAATTCAAATCCCGGGTTTGCCGGGAACAACTCCGCAACCTTTCTTAGCCTCTCCGCCATCTGGGCTGGCGCCAGCAGCGGATAGTCGCGTTCGCGCAGATCGTGGTAGTCGACATCGATAAATAACGACAAAAGGTAAATCGATATGGCATCAGCAAAAGTGGCGGCGAGATATTCGTTTTTGTACTCTTCCGAATCCGGACCTTGGGCAAGCGCCAGTTTGCGCGACTCCCACGCGTCAAGAGATGTTTCTCCCCGGACGGCGGCTTCCGCCTGTTTCCATGCCAGATCGGCGAAAGCCTGCGAGACTCCCGCTTTCTCTACCACAGCGTGCCCCACGTTGATATAAAACTCGAAGGCGACGGAGAACTTGTCGTCCATCAGCCGGGTAGAGATAAATACACATTGCGAGTCGCCCAACTCGAGGTTGCGATGGCAGACGGCATTGTCGCTTAGTTTAACGTCATAGCGGTCGGCAATCACGGTTTCATCGCCCTGGTTCACGGTGAGGGGAACGAAGTAATAGGCCTTGCGCTTAAGGGCCGCAGCGGCAGCGTCGGGAACAGCGGCGACCATCCTTTCCAGGTCGGATTCCGGAACCGTAATCTCGCCCGAAATTGCGTAACAGATACCGTTGGGCGCCTGTGAAACCGGAGTGTGGCGGACCACCTCCGCCGGCGGGCGCGTAATGGGCGCAGCGGCCTGTGACATGAACTGTATTCTAACCCACAGAGAAGGTGCGGCTGCCTGGAACCGCATTAATGTTGTAGCTTAAGTAGTATGTCGTCCGCGCCCAGGCCTTCCCGCCGGCCAGGTTGGCTCATGATCCCGCTGCGGGTGTTGTTGGTTACATTTCTGCTGACTTTGCTGGCGTTCGCGGTGTGTCTGTTGTTGGGGATAGTAGGGATCATAATTGGCGCCCACCTGCGCGGCGTCCCCCCCAATATGCGACTCGCCTACACCAACATTGCGGCGCCGGCGGCTGCCATGGTTGCAGCCATCGCGCTGATTTCCTCCGCTTCTCTGGAAATCCGGCACTACCGGCAGGTGAGGACTCTGAACGAAATTGAAAAGGCGTCCGAATAAGCCGGAGTCTTCCCAGCGCTACAATCTAAACATGGCTCCGCGGATTGCAATTCCAATTCCCCATTCAGATGATCGTGCATACGCCGAACGGGCGCTGCCACAATACGAGAACGCCGTGGCGATGGCAGGCGGAGAATCGGTCTGTATTCCCCTGGATCAATCCTCTGCCGAAGTGATGAAACTGATCGAGTCGTGCGATGCAGTTCTGCTGCCCGGAAGCAAAGCGGATGTCGATCCGGCCAAATACCATGCGCCCAAAAATCCGCTCACCGCTGCCGCCGACCGCAGACGCGACGCTGTGGATGAACTCCTGTTGCGGGATGCGTACAACTTTCGCAAACCGGTTCTCGGAATCTGCTACGGCTTGCAGACCTTGAACGTCTATCGCGCCGGCACGCTGGTACAGCACATCGACACGCAAATCAATCATGCAGCCGGACGCACCGTGGCAATCGCGCATACGGTCGAAATTGATGAAGCTTCAAAGCTGGCTGAAATTGCCGGTTTGTTCGCAATCCCGGTCAATTCCAGCCATCATCAGTCGGCGGACGTTATCGGTGATGGTCTGCGAGTGGTGGCGCGATCTCCGCAAGATGGAATTATCGAAGCGCTGGAGGGCACTTCGCCCGATCACTATGTGCTGGCGGTGCAATGGCATCCAGAACGTTCCGTGGAGGACGATGAGCCATCGCGAGCTATCTTCCGTGCTTTGGTCGAGGCCGCGCGAACTCGGCACGGCAATTCACACCGATGAATCAGCGCTGATCAGCGGCTGATTTGACTCTATCTCTTCCGTTTCGCAGCCCTTAGTTCAAGCAGCACGACGGCGTGGGCGATGGCAGCGTTGTCGGTTCCCATTCCCTCGGGGGTCTTGGCCTTGATGCCCACGCGGTCGGGCTGAATTCCTAGAAGGTTCGCCACGTGATCGCGGATGCGGGCCGTGTGCGGGCCAATCTTAGGAGCGGCGAGAATGAGGGTTGAATCAAGATTCGCGATCACATAGCCTGCCGCTTTGACCCGCTTGATAGCTTCCGCTAAAAAAACGGCGGAGTCAGCGCCCTTCCACTGCGGGTCGGCCGGGGAAAACAAAGAGCCAATGTCGGGCGCCGCAAGCGCTCCCAGAAGCGCGTCGGTAATGGCATGGAGCAGCACATCGCCATCGGAGTGCCCGCCGAGTCCCTTGGGATGCGGCAAGGCCACCCCACCAATCTTGAGCGGAATACCCCGTCTAAACTCGTGCGAGTCCCACCCGTAGCCAATTCTGGTCGTTATTCGTTGTTCGTTAGTCGCTGGCAAACCTGAGGCTCCGGAAAAAATTGCTAATTTGTGATCTCCGCAATCTGCGGCCGCTTTACCGTTTCAGGAAAAACTCAGCCAGTTCCAGATCCGCCGGGGTTGTGATTTTGATGTTACGCGGGGAACCCATCACCACCGCTACCTGATGTCCTGAACGCTCGACCAGAGAAGCCTCGTCGGTCCCGACGAATCCATCGGCGGTAGCTTCATCGAATGCTTTCTTAATCACGTGGTATTGAAAACCTTGCGGGGTTTGCGCCATCACCAAACGTTCACGCGGCAACGTCGCGGTGATTAGTGCGCCTTCGGCGGTTCGGTCCACTTGCTTCACAGTATCTACCGCAGGCAGTCCGGCGATGGCCGCGCCATATTTTTTGGTGGCGGCGATGACGTCGTCAATAATTTCCGCTGTAACAAACGGCCGCACCGCGTCGTGAACCAGGATGACGTCATCGGCTTCCGCTGAGACTTGCGCGATGGCATTGGCAACGGATTGCTGGCGATGCTCGCCCCCTTCTAACAGGGTTACATCCTTTTCCAGTATGTCTTTCGCGTCTTTTTCCAGGCGCGCGCGGAAAACCGGGATTTCGTTCTGCCGCAAGGCCACGTAAATTGCGGAAACCGCAATGCTGCTGGCGAATTTGCGCATGGTATGGATCAGAATCGGCGCTCCACCGAGATCGGTGAATTGCTTGGATGGCGTTATTTTCGAGCTTCTTGAGCCAAATCCTGGCGCCATCCGCGTTCCCAAACCCGCCGCCGGAATTATCACCAGCACCTTCATAAAGGGCTGTAAGTATAAGGGTCGGAAAGAGGCAGTTCAATCTCAAGGAGGTATCCCGCAATCCACCTGCAATTCAAAGAACGCGTTTGCTAAGCTCGAGTGCCTCTGGGTACAATCCCTGACTCCAAGGAGGAGCTCATGAAGAACCTGGCTGCTACTGTATTCCTCTGTGTGCTTTCAATAGCGCTTTCCGCCGGTAACGCCGCTTCTGCAACGGACA
>CATPBY010000042.1 GCA_955652845.1 uncultured Terriglobales bacterium
AGGGCGCGGTATTGGTCTACCCTCGGACACAGGGGGCGTTCAGCGAGGATGAGAAATCGCTGATTTCGACGGTCACCGGTTTCGGCGCCGTCGCCATCGCCAACGCCGAGCTTTATTCCAGGGCGCGAGCTCAGGCGCGCGAATTACATCAGCTTCTGGACATCTCTGCCGAGCTTGGATCCATCGGTCAACTCGACCAGTTCCTGCAGCAGTTCGCATTGCGCGCCGCTCAATTCCTTGGGTTCGGCCGTGGCTTCATTGGTCTGTTGGAGGGAGGCGCATTTCGTGTCCGCTGGGGAGCTCAGGATGGACAGGCGACCCGCGTCGAAAGCACCTTGCCAGATGGGATCGCGAGCCGCACTTTGCTCAAGAAGGAAGTGTTTTGGTCCGACGACCCTGCGCACACACCAGGAGCGAATCTGGATCTCATTGCTCAGTTCAGCGTACGCCAGGTTCTGGCGGTGCCGCTCCTGGGTACGGAAGGAGAAGTTCTGGGTATGTTTGGCGTTCTCGACCGGCTTGACCTCGCCGCTATCTCGCCCGAAGACATTCGGCGGGCGCGGGCCCTGGCGGCGCAGGTGGCCGTGGCCCTCGAAGTGACGAGGAATCTTCACCTTTCCGAGCAGCATCGCCGGCGCGCTGAATCCCTGATGGAGCTGGCGCTGCAGGTAAGCACACTGCTGAAGCTTCCTGAGTTCGCCAGGAGTTTTGTCAGCCGGGCAGCCGGTATGGTGGGCGTCAAAGTCGCTTCCCTGGTGGTCAAACAAGAATCAGGGTTGGAGACCCTGGTTCTTCAAGGCCTCGGAGAGGAAGCCAGCCCTCCGCTGCTGCGCCACTTCAGCCACGCTATAGGTAATGCTTTGTCGCAGCATTCCTCCGCGATTGTCTCGGCGCCGGCCGCGGATCTGCTGGGCGCCGACCTGGCATTAACTCTAGGAGTCAGTGATTGCACCCTGGTGCGACTTTCCGGAGCTTCGGAGGAAATGGTGGGCGCGCTCTGCCTCATGGGGCGCGACAAACCGCTCGTACGGGAGGATGAGCTACTCCTGCAAGCCATCGCCGGCCACGCTTCCGTGGCTCTGGAAAACGCCCAGCTGTTTACGCGCATGGATCAGGCGAACCGGCACTGGATTGAAATTTTCGATGCCATCACAGATTTCATCGTGGCCCACGATCATGCCGACAATGTCTTGCGGGTCAATCGATCGCTGGCCGAGTTTATCGGAGTGGAACCGCAGGCCCTCATCGGAGTCAACATGTGCGCTCTGCTGGCCATGGGAGACCAAGTACCGTTCCGTTCCTGCCCCTTTTGCGGTACGACTGCCGCTTCCATTGACGAATATGTTCACCCTGGGTTGGAGCGCACCTACCTGGTCTCAACTTCGAGCGTCCACAGCGCCAGCAGTGAAGGCCTGCAGACCATCCATGTGCTCAAAGACGTGACTGACCGGCGTGAGGCGGAACGCCGGTACCGGGAGCTGTTTGACAATATTCAGGAAGGATTGTTTTTTTCCACTCCGGAAGGTCGCTTTATCGAGGTGAACGACGCCCTGGTGCGCATGCTTGGCTATAGTTCACGTGCAGAGTTACTGCAGGCTGACATTCGCACCCAGGTGTTTTTCTCACCTGCCAGGCACGAGGAACTGGCAGAACAGATGCACCTGCATGGGGTCGTTCGCAACCGCGAAGAGACCCTCCGCCGCTGCGATGGGTCGCCGGTGCACGTGCTGATTAACGCATTCGCGGTGCGCGACACCCAGGAGCGGATTGTGCAATACCGCGGTCTTATGCTGGATATCAGTGGCCTCAAGAACTTCCAGGCGGAACTGCAGCGTGAGCGCGACTTCTCCGGCAAAATTTTGAATAACACGCAAAGCCTGATCCTGGTGGCGGATACGGCGGGACTGATAAGTTACGCGAACCGCCGCTGGTCTGATATGGGCTACGAGCAGAAGCAGTTGGTAGGCCGCCCCATGGAAGAACTGGTGACCCCTGCGCGCCGCTCGATTTTAACCGACGCGATGAGCGCGACGGTCGCGGGTCGTCAGGTGGACAATCTCGATCTCCAGGTCCTTCGTGGTGATGGACGGGTTGGACAATTCTCCGTCAACCTGAGCCCTATGCGCGACGAACAGGGCGGCGTCACCAGCCTGGTTGTGGTCATGACTGACATCACCGATGCGGCTACGCTGCAGTCCAAGCTGATGCATGCGGAAAAAATGGCGGCAGTTGGCCAGCTGGTGTCCGGTGTGGCTCACGAGGTCAACAATCCGCTTACCGCTATTCTCGGCTTTGCTGACCTGCTCATGGAAAACCCTGAGCTGCCGGAGAGCGCGCGTAAAGACATGCGGGTCATCCTGCAGGAGGCGCAGCGGACCAAACAAATTGTGCAGAATTTGCTCAGCTTTGCCCGGCAAATGCCGCCGCAGCGCCGCCCGGTGCAGGTCAATACCATCCTGCGCCGCACGGTTCAGTTGCGGGCTTATGACTTCCAGAGCCACGGCGTAGAAATAATCGAGCAACTTGATCATGAGCTGCCGAACGTGATCGGGGATTCCCACCAGCTGCAGCAGGTATTTCTCAACATACTTAATAACGCGTACGACGCAGTGCGGGAAACCGCCCGCCCGGCGCGTATTGAGATCATCACCGCCCGCATTGGAAATTTTGTGGAAGCCTCCTTTCGCGACAACGGGTATGGAATTTCCCATGCGGAACGTATCTTCGATCCGTTCTTCACCACCAAGGAGGTGGGGAAAGGCACGGGTCTGGGCCTCAGCATCTGCTACGGGATCGTGCATGAACACGGGGGAGAAATTCTGTGCCACAACAACACGGACGCGGAGGGCGCCACGTTCATCGTGCGCCTTCCCGCGACGTTAGAAACGGCCTCGGTCGGGGCCGCCGCGGGAGTCGTACAGTGATGACACTTTCTGCCATGAAGCCAGTCACCTTGCCGGTATTGCTGATCGAGGACGAGCCCGCAGTTATGGCTTACGTCCGCGCCACCCTGGAACGCAACGGCTATGCGGTTGTCTGTACGGAATCGGGGGCCGAAGGTCTGCGCCTGCTCGAAAGCGGGGAATTTCTGGGCGTGGTTTCCGACATGCGCACGCCGGGGGGCGTGAATGGAGCGGATGTCCACGCCTGGGTGGTGCGGCACCGCCCGGAACTGGCCTCTCGCATCATCTTCATCACCGGCGATATCGCCAACGAAGAAACCGTAGCCACCTTGCGCGATACCGGAGTTCCATGCGTGGAGAAACCGTTTCGCGTCCAGCAATTCATTTCAGTCGTTGAAAAGACTATGGGGAAAGCACTGTGAGTGAAGACCTGCGCATCCGCCTTTTGATCGTTGACGACGAGCAGAGCATCCGCAAACTCTGCATGACCGTGGGTGAGGCGCTGGGGTTTTCCTGCATGGAAGCGGGAAGCGGAGAATCCGCCCTCGCCCTGTTGGAGGAGCAGCCCGCCCACATCATCCTCACTGACATGGTGATGCCGAACATGTCCGGCCTTGAGTTTCTGGAGAAAGTAAAAAAAATGCTTCCCCGCGCCGAGATTGCGGTGATGACCGGGCACGGATCGGTGGAGACTGCGGTACAGGCCATGAAGCTCGGCGCTTATGACTACATCAGTAAACCGTTTTCTCCGCTGGAAGAGCTGCGTCTTTTTCTACGGCGGATGGCGGATAAGATTCGCCTGGTGGAAGAAAACCAGTTCCTGCGGGAGCGCGTGGAATCCGAGACTGAGCTCCATGGAATCGTCGGGGCCTCGGCAAAAATTCAGGACGTTTTGCGCATGATCTCCCGCCTGAAAGATACCCGTACACCGGTTCTAATCACCGGCGAGAGCGGAACCGGAAAAGAACTGGTGGCGCGGGCCATTCATTTTCGCGGCTCATTAGCCAATCGACCATTCGTCGCCGTGGACTGCGGGTCGCTTGTCCCCACTTTGATCGAGAGCGAGCTTTTCGGTTATGAAAAAGG
>CATPBY010000043.1 GCA_955652845.1 uncultured Terriglobales bacterium
ACTGGAGATTGGACCATCAGGGAGCGCGTTTAATCGAAATGCCTGTCGGCTTGACGGAGAAAGTCGCAAGGAGAGCACACTTGTTGACACAGGAAGAGACAATTCTCGCGTCACTCGTCTTCGGAGCGGAAATTCCTCGGCGATTGGTTTGATAACGTCCAAGTAGTATTCTGCGACAGGAGAAAAAAGATGAAAAAGCTGATGATCATTACATTCGCAGTGGCCCTTCTGATGTCCGCAGTGGCTGCGGCTCAATACGGCGCGCAGCAGCCGGACAACGGCAAATCCGGCACCCCAATGAAAGCGGTTAGTATCACGGGCAAAATTAGCGATGATGGCAAGATGTTCGTGAGCGACAAGGACAGTAAGAGTTGGACGATAAGCAACCCAGATGCGGTAAAGGGACATGAAGGGCATCACGTCACCCTGCAAGCCCACGTAGATGCGGACAAGAACGAGGTTCATGTCGTGTCGCTCAAGATGGCGAAGGATAGTATGCAAAAGTGAATCACCCGTCACTTCGGTCTCGGGGCAGCGATCATGCTGGCCCTTCTTATTTGCTCAAGCACGTTTTAGATCGGATTCGCTGAATTGGCGTTGAGGCGGCAGCTGCCACGGCTGCGCCTCGTCTCACATATCGCGACGGACCGCTAATCCAGCCGGTTGAAGTTTTCACAACATTTTGGATGGACAAGGCTCCAGCCAGCGATTTAATCGCGCAAATCAACAAGTTTTTTCCGGGGGGCCGGCCACTCTGTGGGGGCGAGTGCAGAACCGACGTGCGACGGAGTGCGGCGGAATCCGATTAAGTCGGCACAATTAAGGTCGCTGCTGCCGAGCAGTGAACCGAATGCGCATTCATCGAACCGAACGCCGGTTCCGCAGACTTTTGCACACCCCTACAAGATAAGTACAGTAATTACCCGATTCGGCACCGTCCGTGCAGAACCTTAGCATTGGGGTTTCCCCAACAAATTGCTAACAGTGGAGGGTTGCATGCCACACAGTTTCGAAGTCAAAAAAGGGCAAAGTTTTCAGGACGGAACGGGGCTGGCTGTGAGAGTTGGAGAGATCGATGCTAATGACCGAGTTCACTTCTCCGTCGAGGATCAAACGGCACTGTAGAGAGCGCGCCTTTACCCGCTGTGCGATCATGCTTATCACAGATGCGAAAGCTCTCGGCTCTTCCGGATTGGACTGCAACTCGGCGTTAAAGCACTCCCCCCATCCTTCGAGCAGGAAGAACATTGGTCACCAACACGGGTGAGACCCGAGCAGTCGTGTTGGCGATGCTGAGTCGGAAGATGGCTTAGATTTCTCAGCTTGCCGCTTCAGGGAATCACGACTAGAGGCAGTTCGATGAAACTCGCCTCCTGTGGTGAGTGGTAGATTTTCTGCACGGCCTTTCGGTAGTCTCCCGGCCTTGCCCAGAAGATGCTGGGTACAAACGTCTGCGGATTGCGGTCATAGAGCGGAAACCAGCTCGATTGAATCTGTACCATGATCCGGTGCCCTGGCAGGAAGACGTGGTTGGCCGTAGGTAGCGCAAAGTGATATAGCAGTGGCTTGTCAGCGGCGATCGGTTTCGCAGTTTCCAGGCTATCTCGATAGCGGCCACGGAAGACATCGGCCGACACCATCAGTTGATAACCACCCATGGCCGCCTGACCCGCCACTTCGTCAGGATAGACATCAATCAGCTTGACTACCCAATCGGAGTCGGTGCCGCTCGTGGAGGCAATGAGATTCGCGACTGGTTGCCCGCTGATCTTCAGGGGAGCGGTCAAGACATCGGAGACGAACGCGACAACATCCGGACGGCCGGATGCCTCACGCTGGTCGTCCACTAGCCATTCCGCCCAGGTGTAGCCGGTGTCATAGCCGACGGGCTGAATGGGGCGCGCACGGAAGGGCACCGGCTTGGCCGGGTCCGAGATGTATTCATCAAATGCCGTGTCCCCGGACCTCGGTGCGTCGAAGCTCAGCTTCAGGCCTGCGCTGAGGTATAGCGGTTTGGAGTGAACTGCGCATCCGCTTGCACAGCCCGCTGGACATGCGGGGAGGCGCTCCCATCTATTCGTTCCGGTTTCAAACGCACTGACAGGTGGAACGTCGTCCGGGGGCGCGTCATTCTTGAGGTAATGATCTAAAAACGGCCGTAGGATCTTTTGGCGGAAGTAAAGTGCCGTATCGCTGTTGAACTTCAGAGCGCCCAGAGTGCTGCCGTCATCGATTTCCTGGCCATGATGCCAGGGGCCCATCACCAGAAACACCTTGTCGTTATTTGTGTCCTTCGGCTTGATTGCTTTGTAAACGGCGATGGCCCCATAGATGTCTTCCTGGTCCCAGAGACTATGCACCAGCATTACCGGCACTTTTAGCGGCTGGGCTGCCAGTATCTGATCGACGGCCTGATCGCGCCAGAAAGCATCGTAGCTGGGATGATCAAGAATCTTCCGCCAAAAGCCGACCTGCTCAAGCCCGCGCCTGCGCCCGAGCTCGCCTGCTGATCCCACCTGCATGAACATGTCGTAGTCGTCATAGTGACTTGTCCACCACTTGGCCTCGTTCTTGCGAGTGGCTACCTGTTCATAGATGTATGGCAGGTTCTGCTGGCGGAACGCACCGTTGTGGAACCAGTCGTCGCCCATCCAGCCGTCTACCATGGGG
>CATPBY010000044.1 GCA_955652845.1 uncultured Terriglobales bacterium
GCTTTACAGTAAGTAAAAAGCTTGAACCACGAAGGTTCGCACGAAGCCCTTTGTGATACTTCGTGTTCTTTGTGGTTATAGATTTTTCGGTCCAACATTTCGAGCCAGATCAGCCTGTGGCTGGCGTTTGAACTGAACGTTCTTCATTGAACTTGCTTTGAAGAACATGGACCAACTCAGGGAGCCAGCACTGAGCCAAATGGCCGAAGGAGAAACAAATGCTGTGGAAGGGTTTTCAGAAACCAAAACGTCTCGCAGTCGACAACGAAACATTAACCGACAAGTACGGCATCTTCTGGGCGCAGCCCTTTGAACGCGGCTTCGGCACGACTATCGGCAACGCTTTGCGCCGTGTGATGCTCTCCTCCATCGAGGGAGCAGCCGTGACTGCGGTCAAGATCGAAGGTGTGCTGCACGAATTCCAGTCAATCCCCGGCGTGGTCGAGGACGCTACCGACATCATCCTCAACCTCAAACAGATTCCGTTCAAGTTGAGCGGCGACGCGCCTAAGGCGATCTATCTGCGCGCCGACCAGCCGGGTGTGGTCACTTCCGGCATGATCGAGGCTGACGCCGACGTTGAGGTACTCGACAAAGACGTTTACGTCGCAACTGTCAGCGAGGGTGGCAAGCTCGACATGGAAATGCGTCTTAAGCGCGGTCGCGGCTACGTCTCTGCCGACAAGAATTTCGACGAAGACCTCGGCATCGGATTCATTCCCATCGATTCCGTTCACTCGCCGGTGCGCAAGTGCAACTACACCGTGGAAGCGGCGCGTCTGGGGCAGATCACCGACTATGACAAGCTCACGCTCGAGGTGTGGACCAACGGCTCCATCACGCCGGCTGATTCCATTGGCCTGGCTGCGAAGCTGCTCAAGGACCACATGAACATCTTCATCAATTTCGAAGAAGACATTGAGACGTCGACGTCGAGCGAGGAACGCAAGCCGGAGATCAAGAACGAGAATCTGAATCGCTCGGTCGAAGAGCTCGAGCTGTCCGTGCGCAGCTACAACTGCCTGAAGAACGCGAACATTCAGACTATCGGCGAGCTGGTGCAGAAGACCGAAGCTGAAATGCTGAAGACCAAAAATTTCGGCCGCAAGTCGCTGAACGAGATCAAGGAAATCTTGTCCTCGATGGGACTGAGCCTGGGCATGAAGATCGACGAGCACGGCAACGCCGTGCCCGGCCCAACCTCAAACCAGGTGCTTCCGGCATCGGCCTATGGCAACGACAACGACTTGTAAAGTTTGTGTAGAAACGAAGATTACGTAGGGTTGGATTGCGATTGCGTAGGGATTGATTGCGCACGCACAGACGCCCCCGCCGGTCCAGACCGAGCCCGGCTGGCGTTTCTCCCCCATATTCGAGAACTGAAAACTGGAGCTTTCCATGCGCCACAAAGTAGCAGGATGGAAACTGGGACGTAACACCGCGCACCGCCGCTCGTTGCTGCGGAATCTGGTGACGTCGCTCATTCTGGAAGAACGCATCGAGACCACGGTCCCCAAAGCCAAGGCCATGCGTCCCAGAGTGGAGAAGATGATCACGCTGGGCAAGCGCGGCGACCTTGCCGCGCGCCGTCTGGCGGGCGCTTACCTCATGACCAGCGCCGCCGTGGACAAGCTTTTCGACACCATCGGTCCGCGCTTTGGCGATCGCGAGGGCGGTTATCTCCGCATCATTCGCGCCGGCTGGCAAAAAGGTGATGGCGCCGATAAGGCATTCGTCGAGCTGCTGGGAAGCGAAAAACTGCAGGAAGAAAAGAAAGAAAAGCGCGCCGAAGCCCGCGCCAGGCGCACCGCCGAAGCTAAGCGGGCCATGGAAGAAGCCGAGGCGCAGCAGGGCGTCGAACATCCCGCTGACCACGCTGAAGGCGAAGATAAGGTCAAAGACAGCAAGAAAGAGTAGCTGACCGCGAGTGGCGGCCTTTTTTTTCATGCGTCCCGAAGGCCGGCGCAGTTCAGCCGGGCGAGGGATCTTGCGTGGAGTCACCCCAGATGCTGTGCCTTTTGCGCGAGATCCTTCGCTTCGCCTGAAAAACGGCTGCGCTCAGGATGACGCCATCGAAATCATCAGAAATTCGGGACGGGCCCTGCGTCCCCTCACGTTTCTGCCCACGGTACATGTCCGATTGCGGCAATCTGCCGTAATCTTGTGTCCTTTGTACTGCTCGTTACACTTGCGGTAGAGCCATGGAGTTTTCCCGCAACCAGATCGGTATCGCAGCCGGCGCCGGTGTCCTGCTGCTGATTATTTTCTTCGGCTACCTGCTGTGGCTGAACGGCCAAGGACCAGTGCTGGCACGTTCGGAAGAACGCGATCCGCTATCCGGCGTCCCTTATTCTATTTCACTCAATCCTTTGCGGGACCGCACCTCCGAGCGCGCTGCCGGCAGGTTCATTCGCGCCATCCACGACGGCCACTGTAACGAAGAGCTCGCAGCCTGGGAAAAAGATTACCGCAGGAAATATGCTGCGTTTATCTGCCAGTCTGAGGCCCAGCACCCGTTGCTTTCCTGGCAACTGGTGGAGTGGGAGGACACTCCCCCGCTGCGCCTGCTGCGTTATCGCGGCAAGCGTCTCAATACTCCCGGCCAAAAGAGCACATACAAGGAACTGTTCTCCGTCACGCTCGAAAACAAATACGGCGAGTGGGTCGTAACCAAATACGATTCCATGTACTGAGAACTCTGTCACGCCAGGATTGTGATAGAACATGATTCATGCCGGGGAATACCCCACCTCCCGCTGGGAGCGCTGCTCGCAACATCTACGTCTTCGGCGCAACTTCCTTCTTAAACGACACTGCCAGTGAAATAGCTTAC
>CATPBY010000045.1 GCA_955652845.1 uncultured Terriglobales bacterium
CGCACTCTGGCTAGCTCGAGTTCTTTTTGCCGAAGGACTTCAAAAATGTCTCTCATCGTTATCGTGTATCGGAGCTAACTCGTCGCGTCTGATCCATGCTGTTTCACCATCTTGTTGTAATTACCCATAATTAGAAATGGCGCCGCCCATTGTCCTACAAACAACGCCCAGTTATTTTTGCCGGAGATTTTCAGCATGGCCGAGATTGCCATGGATCCAAGCGCCAGTCCCAGGAAGACACTGGATGGAGTCTTGGACGTTTGCTTTTCGATAGCACCTGTGAACTGATCTTCAGTCGCTTCTCCTCGTGCAACAGTAGTTTCCATTACTGCTCCTTTTTATGAATACAAATGTGGTTGATCTGGACGTGATGTTAGTCAAATGCGCGATCATCGCAATCGGGCAGACCATGTAGCAATGAACCTCTGATGCCCTACACAGGATAGACATCGACGCTAACCCGGGATTCACAACAAATTGCTGAAGATCTGACGGGCGAAGGCGGCTCCAAGCATAAGGGGAGTTGTTCGATACCGTACTTAGCTGGAAAGAACGGCGCCTGCGGGGGAGCCGAGCCCTAAATTTTCCGGGCGTGGGCGAAACTTATCTTTCTCCGCAGTGTTCCAAGTTGCATATGCCGCGCTTCTTTTTGTTTGACCCAGGTCTCAGAACACTGTGAACACATGAGTTACCAGAAAAGGAGTCCGGACTTCTGCCAACGGCAGTTCGGAGACAGCCAGACTGGGACTCATCTAAAGGAGAATCTCTCATGGTTTCCCGCCCAATGGTTCTATCGCTCACCACCTTCCTGGCTCTTGTGCTCCTTCCAGGGTGCAACAATGCTTTGAATCCGTTTTGCGGAAATTCCAGGCCAGCCCCGCTGATTAGTTCACTCGTCCCCAGCACGATGACGTTTTCCGAAGTGCAGCAGGGCTCAACTCTGACTATAAATGGCGGCCAGTTCGGCCCCTCTTCCCAAGTCGTCATTAATGGAAAGACTCTTTTTCCGACCATTGTCAGTAGCCAACAGTTGAAAGTCATGATCACCACCAGTTTGATCTCCGGACCCGGGAAGGTAAACGTGAGCGTACACACTCCCGAGGGAAATTCTGGAGATGTCGGGTGTTCGAGCGGCGGTACCAGTAGTGCGCTGGTATTGACCGTCGATTAAGCCGCAACGCGGACTTGGCGACTGCAGGAAAAGCACGACTGCGCCAGTTCGTTTGATGAAATATGTGGGAGTGTGGTTTTGCTATTACGTATGCAAGAGAGTTATTGCAATGCTGAAGGGCCGCCACACATAGCGCAAGAGTACCTGCGGTCCGATGAGAAGCGAATGATTGAGATGATTGCCGAGGGCGTGGGCGCCGGAGTCATAGCCCGGCGTCTGGGACTTCCGGAGATCGAGGTCAGCGGGTTCCTCAATCGCATTTTTGCGAAACTGGCGAAGTCCGGTCGCCTGGAACTCTTGTCTCCCAAGGTCGGTAATAGATCGCGAGTGCAGTAAGCAAAAGTGGAGAGAGTAATGGAATCGAAGGTTCTGGCGTTCACGAGGGACGAAGGGGTAGGAAATCTCCCCGACCCGCTATTGAATCCGCTGTTAAACCCAACCCTGGGTCAGAATCTTGGACGTTGGGCTGATGTGTATTACTCATCTCCACCGGAAAGGCGGGAACAGGCATTACTCGATCTTCTGCATGAACTGGAAAGCGTACGGAAGGCGTCGCCAGACGAAGACGAAAAAGTTTCACCCGCTTCAGATTCGAACACTCTACCGGGCATGCTACGGAACGAATGCCTTACCTGTCCGGAGTGCGCGCACCTCATAAGTCCGCAGCAACGCTTTTGTGGCGTATGTGGAGTGGCCCTCGCTAAAGGCGCGGAGCACCATATTGCTGCGCCCGCTCCGCTGCCGACCCTGCCGTCAATCGAAACAAACGCGGACGATCATCGCTACTGGGGTCGCGAGAACAACCTCAGTCTGGATGATGATATCCACGACAGAAGTCGCTCGTGGAAATATGTAGCGATGATAATCACTGCCTGCCTGGTCCTCGGCTCCTACTGGCTGTGGCGGATTCATTCCCAGACACCGCAGCCGGAAATTGCCGGCCGGATCGAGAAGAGTCTTCCCACAATTGCGAAACAGGCGATCGCCCCGCTACCGTCCGACACTCCGCCTGCCCAAGCGGAGATCGTAAGAAAATTCCCAACACCGGCAATATCCAACTCACTGAAGAAACCAAAGCCGGCTGCAGGAAAGCCCTTCGGATGCAGAGATGATCATCTGGGCAAATGCTCACTGGCTGAGTTACGTGGCAGAGTGATGAACCTGGCAAACTCGATTGACGCACCTTTCGTCGACTACGACCGGCGGATCAGACAATTTCGCAGAGCGGCTCAAGCTCACCGGAACGATTCGGCAAAGCAGAAGCTTCTGAGGCAAGGCAATTACTCTGCTCAATTGTGGGAAAAGGTACAGTTACGCGCCTACGTACGCAATCAGAAAAATGATGCAATCAAGTATCGCGCGGAATTGATGCGCCGAATGGGACGGCGTTCTGAGAACAGCAAATTGCTTGAAGAGGCTTATAAGAACCCTCGCTTATGCCTGGAATTGCATTATGTGGCGGAAGACTTGCGCCGCCTCGCGGCAAAGCTCCCAAAGTCGGAGAGGGCAAGCCCAGTTTTGACGGTGTCCACTTTCTAGCCACGCGCTTGGCTGCTGGAGTGGCCGGTTTGCAAGCGGTTGAGTTCCCAAAAGCCATGGTTCTAGAATTGGCTATTGTGCCGAATAAGAGAGCTGCCCGCGCCGAACGTGCGGAGACGGACGATTCATCCCACGCCAATACCGACTTTTTGACGAACTCTGAAATTGCAGAGCTGCTGGCGGTTGCCGCCGAAACTGCGAAGATGCCGCTGCAAAAAGCGCTGCGCCGGGCCTCCCGCAAGGCTTTCCTCTGGCCGGAAGAAGCCGGACTGATTCTGCAGGAAAATCGATCCCTCACCGAGCTGGCCGGTGTGGGACCTTACCTGAGCAAGCTCATCAGCGGCTGGATGGAAGATCCTCCGCCGGTTGGAAAGCCTCCGGAAATCCGGCAGTCGTTCCTCACTCTTCCACAAGCTCGTGCCACGCTGAGCGCGCGTGGTTCTTTAGCTTCCAGGTTAAAGGGCGATCTCCAGATGCACACTCACTGGAGTGACGGTTCAGGTTCCATTGAGGAAATGGCAAGAGCTGCATTCGATCGGGGATACGAATACATCGCCATTACCGATCATTCCAAGGGGCTGAAGATTGCAGGCGGCATCGATGAAGAACAATTACAAAGGCAAGAGGAAGAGATTGCCGCGGTGAATGCTGCCTTGCAAGCCGAAGGCAAAACGGTGCGCGTGCTGCGTTCGGTGGAACTGAACCTCGATCCTGCCGGGAAAGGCGATATGGATAGCCGGTCGCTGGGCACTTTGGATCTGGTGCTGGGCTGTTTCCATTCTGCGCTGCGAAGAAAAGAAGATCAAACGGAGCGTTATGTTGCGGCGCTGCAGAACCCGGATATTCAAATTTTGGGTCATCCCCGAGGACGGATTTACAACTATCGCGCGGGTCTACAAGCGGATTGGGCAAAGGTATTTGATCGGGCCGCTGAACTGGACAAAGCGGTAGAAATCGATGCCTACCCGGATCGGCAAGATTTAAGTGTGGACCTGATCAGACTTGCCCGGAAATCGGGTTGCCGAATATCACTCGGCACCGATTCCCATGACCCCTTGCAGCTCAGGTTCATGGATTTTGCGCTGGCGGCAGCGACGCAGGCTGGAATCCCAGCCGAGCGTACCCTAAATTGTATGACTTACGAGGAGTTGCGGGACTGGGCGGGAAGGGTCCGATCCGGTACTGCACATTTATCTCAGGCAACTAAATAGTTCGTTGATACGTCTGAAGGTCGGCGTAGACTGTGTTGACTGTTATGACCAAAAGCTAGGATCAGCTGCAACTCAGCCCACTGGATATTCCCTGGGCTGCGGAGTTGACAGCAGAAAGATTGAGATTACTCTCCCATGGACAACAAATTGAAAAATAGAGTGTTGTGGAGTTGTGCGCTGGCTATTCTCACAGTCGTCGGAATTACGTCGCCACGCGTCCTGAATGCTCAAGATCAGCAAAGTGACGATCCGCCCAGCCGGGTGGCCCGGCTGGGATACATCGAAGGTTCAGTTTCATTCGACCCAGCTGGCGAGCAGGATTGGGTGGAGGCAGTCCCCAATCGTCCAATGACGACCGGCGATAAGCTATGGGCCGACAAGGATTCGCGCGCTGAAGTTCAGCTCGGGACCGCGACGATCCGCCTGTCGGAAAACACCGGCATGTCCTTCCTGAACCTGGATGATCGCACCGCCCAAATCCAACTTACATCGGGCTCGCTCAATATTCGCGTTCGCCGCCTGAATCGTGATGAGGTTTTCGAAATTGATACTCCCAATCAGGCATTCTCGGTTTATCAACCAGGAAAGTACCGGGTTGAGGCGAGCGGGGATGGAAATTACACCATCGTAAGCGTCCGCGAAGGCGAAGGCGAGGCCACCGGCAATGGAGAAACCTTCACGCTGCATGCCGGGCAACGGGGCACTTTCAGCGGTACTGACAGGCTTAATGCAGAGGTCGCCGATCTTGGAGAAGCGGATCAGTTCGATAACTGGAGTTATGAGCGCGACCAGCGTTATGAGCACTCACGCTCGGCGCAATATCTATCTCACGATGTCGTTGGCTACGAAGATCTGGATGATAACGGCGACTGGCGGGATGATCCCAGTTACGGCCATGTTTGGTTTCCCAGCCGGGTAAGTGCGGAATGGGCGCCCTACCACGATGGTCACTGGGCGTGGGTTTCTCCCTGGGGTTGGACCTGGGTAGACGATGCACCCTGGGGTTATGCGCCATTTCATTATGGTCGCTGGGTAAGTGTCAGCGGACGTTGGGGCTGGGTAGCCGGTCCGGTGGACGTTGTGCCTGTCTACGCGCCTGCCCTGGTTGTGTTCGTAGGCGGCTTGGGTGTGGGGGTTGGTGGCAACGTAGGGTGGTTCCCCCTGGGCCCGCGGGAAGTTTATGTTCCCACCTACAACGTGAGCCGTGAGTACGTGAATCGAGTGAATATCAGCAACACTACGGTCAATACAACCACGGTAAATAATGTTTACAACACCACCATCGTCAACAAAAGCACGACCATCACGAATGTAACCTACGTTAACAAGACGGTTCCGGGTGCGGTCACGGCAGTCCCGCAACATGCCTTCGCCAGCGCGCAGCCTGTGGCCAGGGCTGCGGTCAAAGTTGATGCGCGGCAAATAGCCGCGGCGCCGATTGCTGCCCGGGTCGCAGTGGCTCCATCGCAACAGAGCGTGCTTGGATTGCATGCGAACACGGCTAACCGGGTGACCGCTCCTCCACCAGCAGTGGCGAACCGTCAAGTTGTCGCGAAGAATACTCCGCCGCCTCCACCGGTTCCATTTGCCCGGCAGCAGCAGGCGCTTGCGGCCCATCCGGGACAACCGCTGGCGAAACAGGAAATGCAAACCTTGCGGCCAGCGAATGCGCCTGCAGCGCATCCCATGGTCAAAGTGGCGCCTCCGGGAAAGCCGGCGACACCAACTCCGGCCTCTGCAGGCGGCCAGCCTGGCAACCGTCCGGGCAATCAGCCAGCAGCGCAGCCAAACAATCGACCGGAACCAAACCGACCGGGAGCGCCCGCGGCAC
>CATPBY010000046.1 GCA_955652845.1 uncultured Terriglobales bacterium
ACCTGTGGAAGCCGCTTTGGTTCGGGCTTTGGTTTGATATGCGGGAGCGGCTTTAGGACAGTCATCCTAGCACCGCACCTGTGGAAATTAATACTGACCCACTACCCAGCAGGGCGATCCCTTGACAATGAGTAGACCGAGGCCGCAGACTAGTGTCATATGGAGTGGACTGAACCGCAATTCGAGGAGATCTTGCTAGGTTGCGAGATCAATTCCTACGCGTGCGCCGAAATCTAACCAGGGCGCATGCAAGTAGAAATCTTGGGGACAGCTGCCGGCGGCGGTTTTCCGCAATGGAATTGTGCCTGCCGCAATTGTCGGCTCTTGCGAAGTGGCATCGGTAAGCCTCGCACTCAATTGCAGGTTGCCGTCAGCTCTGACGGCCTCTCTTGGTTTTTGCTGAACGCTTCTCCCGACCTACGCAGTCAAATCGAAGCCAACCGGTTTTTGCATCCTCGCGGCAATGTTCGGCACTCTCCGATCTCAGGCGTTGTTCTCACAACCGCTGACCTCGATCAGTCGCTGGGTTTATTGCTGCTGCGCGAGCTGCAGCCAATGCAAATCTACGCCACTGCTTCGATCCGCAAGATCCTTCGCGAAGACAACAGCATGTTCTCCATGCTGCACCGCACCGCCGAGCAAGCGCGATGGGGCGATATCGTTCCGGGTACATCATTCGAACTTGCTTCGACAACTGGGGAGCTATCTGGAATTGAGTGCCTGCCTGTGTCAGTGGCAACCCGTTATCCGGGTTATGTCACGGCAAGGCGCGCAGCAGAGCTCGAACCCAACGAGGCCGTAGTTGCGCTCATTCTGCAATCCAGCTCAGGCAAGCGGCTAGGCTATTTTCCTGCTGTCGCGCACCTTGACCAAACACTGCTCCAGCAACTTGATTTGCTGGACGTGTTGCTATTCGATGGAACATTCTGGACAGACGACGAACTGATTGAGCTTCAGAATGGAGGACAGACTGCCCGGCAAATGGGACACATCCCGGTTTCTTCTCTGGGTGGCAGCCTGGACTTATTATCAAAGCTGCCACGCCCGAGGAAGATATTCGTGCACATCAATAACACCAACCCCATGCTGGATGGAACCGGACCAGAGTATCGCCAGGTGTGCGAGCACGGATGGGAGATCGCGGAGGACGGATGTCATCTCGAGCTGTAGAACCTGCAGCCTCCCGGCTTCTCAGCGTTGAGGAACTTCACGCACGGCTCCGGGAAGTAGGAGAGCAGCGTTATCACCACCAGCACCCATTTCATTTGTTGATGCACGAAGGCAAGTTAACCAGAGGACAACTGCAAGCCTGGGTCCTCAACCGCTACTATTACCAGAGCCGAATCCCCATAAAAGACGCGATTATCCTTTCTCGCAGTGATGACCCGAACTTTCGCCGGGCATGGCGCAAGCGCGTGCTCGATCACGACGGCGAAAACAGTCCTGAGGGCGGAATCGAGCGTTGGATCCGCTTGGCGGAAGCTACAGGTTTGCCACGCGACCAGGTCGTCGGTTGTAAAGACGTGCTTCCCGCCGTTCGTTATGCAGTCGATGCCTACATCGATCTGGTAAAGAACAGGTCATTGCTCGAAGCTGTGGCGTCGTCGCTCACGGAACTTTTCTCACGCGATCTGATCACCTTGCGGATGGGCGCCCTGCGCCGGCATTATCCGTGGCTTTCAGGCGGCCTGGACTATTTCGAGGCGCGGCTGGACCAGGCCCCAGCCGACGCTCAGTTCGCATTTCAGTTCGTGGCCGACCACGCACGTACGTACGCCGAACAAGAAAAGGCCATCAATGCATTGCGCGAGAAGTGCGAAATCCTCTGGGCGCAGCTGGATGCGCTCTACTATGCCTATGTGCAGCCGGGGTGGCCTCCCCCCGGTGCCTTTCGTCCTGGGGAGTGAACCCGATGTCTGATCTCGAGGCCTCAAGTAAGCCGCGATTGGCAGCCGGTTGCCGCTGGGCGGGTGAAGGCGAGAATCGCACGCTGGTCTTCCCCGAGGGCGCGCTCCGCTTAAAAGAGACAGCCCGAGCAATCCTTGAGCGTTGCGACGGCCACCGAACGTTTGAGCAAATAGTGCAAGAACTTGAAGTGGCGTACAACGCCGCAGATTCCGGCAAGATTCGGCAAGATGCGTTCACATTTCTCGAGCGTCTGCGGCAGAAACGATTGGTGGACTTCTGATGCTCGACGCTCCTCTTGCGCTGATCGCGGAAATCACTCATCGCTGTCCTCTGCATTGTGTGTATTGTTCGAACCCGCTCCAAATGATGTCACGCGCGTCGGAACTGACCACGCGGGAATGGGAAAGCGTGTTCGAGCAAGGTGCGAAGCTTGGGGCATTGCATGTTCACTTGAGCGGCGGAGAGCCTTTGGCACGAGAAGATTTGACGCAGTTGATGAGATCCGCCCGCGGTTGCGGACTATACGCAAACCTGATTACGTCGGGGATCGGGCTGTCTGAGCGACGTTGGGATGAACTTGTTGCCGCTGGGCTGGACCACATCCAGCTCAGTTTTCAAGATTCCCGCGAAGCCGGCGCAAACTGGATAGCCGGCGCGCGCGCCCATGCTCTGAAACTGGGAATCGCTCCA
>CATPBY010000047.1 GCA_955652845.1 uncultured Terriglobales bacterium
AACCAGTACGGTGGCCAGTTGGGCGGCCCGATCGTCAAAGACAAGATGTTCATCTTCGGTTCGATCCAGCGGTCCGACATTCGGGATGATCAACCCTTCATCAGCACCGTTCCGACTCAGCTGATGCGGACTGGAGACTTGTCCGAGCTCGGCATCCCCATTTATGACCCGCTCACGACAGACCCGAACAATAAGAACGCGCGCAAGCTCATTAACCCCGCAAATCCCGACGTCATTCCGGGCGACCGGATTAGTACTGTGGGTCAAGCTATCGTCAACCTCTATCCTCTTCCGAATATTGCCGGGGCGGGCCTCACGAACAACTTCATCTTCAATGGAAAGTACAAGTTCGACGAGACCGCTTTTGAAACCAGGTTTGATTACAACATCACGCCCAACGATCGTTTCTTTGCCCACTATGCGATTGCCACGCCCGTCGCAACCAATCCCTCGTTCTTTCCCAATGTGACTGGAGGACCCGGTTCCGGCACCTCGAGCATTCTGGATGACAGAGTGCAAAGTGTAGCCGGGGACTGGAGTCATATCTTCAATCCCGGCTTGCTCAATGACCTAAGAGCAGGATTCATTCGGTACCGAGACAACACTCTACCCCTCGATTTCGGATCGAATGCCGGGAACAAGGCCGGTATCCCCAACGCCAACCATCCCGAAAGTGCCAATTCTTCCGGCTTAACCAAAATCCAGATTTCGAATTTCCAGCCGCTCGGGGATTCGCTGTGGGTGCCAGAAACGATTGTCGAGAACGTGTACCAGCTGGCCGACACCCTGAGCTGGACGCACGGGAAACACTCCGTGAAGGTCGGCGCCGACTTCCGGCGCCAGCAGCGGAACTTTTTCCAGCAAACAGCACCCTCGGGCTGGCTCCAGTTTAACGGCCAGTACACCAACAATCCCGCCGTTTCTACGACGGTAAATAATCCACTGGCAGACACGTTGCTCGGTTTTCCCAGCTTTGCGGAGCAGGATCACCTTTTCGGAATCGTCGACCCCACGCGCTACTGGGACTTGTCGGAGTTCGTGCAAGACGACATCCGCGCGACCCCGAATCTAACCCTGAATCTTGGCTTGAGATATGAGATCAGCTCGCCGGCGGGCGGACCCACCGTCGGCAACTTTGATTTGAAAACCGCGACTGTTAACACTTCATCTCATGGCGGAGTTGGATTCGATAAGACGGATTTGGCCCCGCGCTTAGGCTTTGCCTGGACTGTGCGCCCGAAGACCGTCATCCGCAGCGGAGGCGGGATTTTTTATGCTCCGGAAGGCAATATTTTCGACGACCTGGGCTTGAATCCGCCCGCCCTGGCGGTTTTCTCCCAGAACTTCAGCAGTACAGGGATTCCCCAGGCAAGCAATTTGGGTTTCCCGCAGACGTTCACCCCGGTCGATCCCAATAATCCCATCGGGACGGTGCGAAGCACCGGTAGTGCGCAAAACTTCAACAACTTCAGTAGCGGGTCGATACGTAGGATTCCCCGGATTTACGAGTGGAATTTGACGGTGGAGCAGCAGTTCGCGCAAAACTGGGCGTTCCGGGTCGGGTACGTAGGCACCCGCAGCTCAAATCTGTTTGATCACGAATCCTCGAACTTCAATCAGCCTCTGCAGCCCCTGGACTCGAACTTTAATGGGACAGGCCCCAACTGTCCGGGCAACTTCGGGCGGCCCTATTACAATATTCGCCCCTGCCTGACCGCCATCCTGCCGCTTGACGTCGCACGACTGAGCATGACTTACCACGCGCTGCAGACATCGGTTGAGCATCGTTTCGCGGGCGGTTTCAATGTTCTGGCCGCTTACACCTTTGCGAAATCACTGGGGACCGCGGACGGCAATGTGAACCAGTGTGGCATTCAAAACGCCCACAACATTGCTGCGGAAAGGGGTCCGGTTACCCCAGACTTCCGTCATCGGCTGAGTGTTAGCTACGTTTACGAATTGCCTTATGGCAAAGGGAAACATTTTGGCAGCGACGCGAGCGGGGTCGCGCAGGCCGTCCTTGGAGGCTGGCAGGTGGCTGGAGTAACCACGGCGCGCAGCGGAGAAGCGTTCGACGCTGTGCTCAGCGGCGACGTTACCAATACCGGCGCCTTCCCGGCGCGTCCGGACATTATTCACAACCCCCAAGACTTTTCCTTTAACATCCCTGGGCAGGCTGCGCTTGGCTGCAGTAATCCTGGTCATCAGACTCGCGATTGCTGGTTCAATCAGGCTGCTTTCGTGATTCCGCCACTTGCCCTCGGCCAAAGTTCTGCGCACCAATTTGGGGACGCGGGACGCGCCATATTGCGCGGTCCGGACCTGGTGAACTTTGATTTTTCGACCTATAAGACCTTTCATCTAAGAGAGAGGTTTGGCCTAGTCTTCAGAGCTGAGTTCTTTAACCTCTTCAACCATCCTAACTTCCAGCTTCCAAACCTTGGATCAGGCGGCGGAAGCGGCGCCGCGGGAATTGTTAACGGTGCCGGAGGTGCGGCTATCACCCAGGTTCTGCCCGAAAGTTGGCGGCAGATCCAGTTCGGCCTCAAGCTTCAATTCTAGACCATCGGGCGCTTTGAACTTGACGTGCTGGGGTGACGCGGCGCCCGGATTGGCGCGAGACCGGAATTTCTCCAAGGGGACGTGAGTGCCCTCTTTGGATAAGAGGGCCATAGGAATGTCGATTCGCGCGGCCAGTGCGCCGATCAATTGGGGAATCATGGAGCACGTCGAGCTCCCCGCAGATTATCCATACGGGCGTGTTCTCGATGAGATCGCGAAGGCAGGATACTTCGGTACTGAGCTCGGCCCCTATGGATTCCTCCCCACCGAGCCGGCTGTGCTTCGCCGCGAACTGGAGAAGCGCTCGCTGACACTCTGCTCGGCGTTCATCGACGTAGAGCTCGGCAACCCATCTGCGCACGAAGCCGGCCTGGCCGACGTTACCCGCTCAGCAAAGCTGATCAGCGAGGCCAACGCCAAGCTTCTGGTTCTCTCCGACAAGATCACTCCCGCGAGAAATGCCACGGCGGGGCGGCGCAACGATTGCAATCGGATCTCCTGGAACGAGGCGGGATGGAAGGCCGCGGCGTCAGTGATCCGTGAAGTAATCGCGCTCTGCAAGGCAGTCGGCCTGCGGGTAGCATTTCACCATCATGCTGGCGGCCACGTGGAGACTCCTGAAGAAGTCGATCGCCTCTTCTCTCTGTTCCCAGCGAGTGAGTTGGGGCTGTGCCTCGATACTGGGCACTACATTTATGGTGGCGGCGACGCGGTTGCCTTCCTGGAGAAGCAAGCGTCGCGAGTTTGGTGCGTGCACTTGAAGGACGTATACGACGCAAAGGCAAACGAAGCCCGTCGCGCGCGGATGAATTTCCACGCAGCCGTTAGGCACGGAATCTTCGCGCCGCTTGGCAAAGGAAGCGTCGATTTTTCCCGGGTGATGTCACTTTTGCAAAACGGCCACTACGACGGGTGGGTGGTCGTCGAAGCCGACGTGCTGCAGGGCGGAGTCGGGGCCGACGCTCCCCTGGCCAATGCAATCGCGGGTAGAGAGTATCTCCGCAAGCTCGGGATCTGACAGGTTTCTCCCGTTTCACTCCGCCATTTAGAATCGTCAAGATGAATCGAAGACGGTGGCTCAAGAGTATTGCCACAGCAGCGGCGGGATGCTTGCTGCGTCCGTTTCCCGTCGAGGCGTTTTCAGCCAGCGTTCCGCCGGCTTATTTCCCAAAGTATCTTGACGTCGGCAGGGAAGCAGGACTTCTGGCCAAAACCGTCCTCGTGGGTCATGAAAGCAAGGACTTTCTGCTTTCCACGACGGGCGGCGGAATCGCGCTATTCGATTACGACAACGATGGTTGGCTCGACATTTTCGTCGTCAACGGTTGGGGCCTGAAGGATTTTCCCAAGGGCGAGGAACCCACGAACCACCTCTATAAGAACAACCGCAATGGGACTTTTAGCGACGTCACCGAGAAGGCGGGATTGGTGTGGCACGGTTGGGGACAAGGCGTCTGCGTCGGTGATTACGACAACGACGGCAACGTGGACCTCTTCGTTACCTACTACGGCAAGAACGTGCTTTATCACAACAATGGTAACGGCACGTTCTCGGATGCGACACGCGAATCTGGTCTGATGCAGGCGGAGGACCACTGGAACACCGGAGCGGCGTTCGTGGACTACAACCGCGATGGCCATCTCGATCTCTTCGTAAGCAACTATGTCGATTACGAATACGGTCTGAAGTTTTATGAAAGTAATCCCGCCCTTATGGGTGAACAGTCTCCTGTAATCTACGGCGTCGCGGGACTCAAGGGCACGAGGAACTTCCTCTACCGCAACAACGGTAACGGCACCTTCACTGACGTATCCGATGCGGCGGGGATCGGCAAGGCTGGTCTCACCTATGGTTTTACCCCCTGTGTCGGTGACTACGACAATGATGGGTGGCCCGATATCTACGTGGCGGACGACTCGACGCCCAGCCTGCTTTTCATGAACAACCGAAACGGCACTTTCCGGGAGGGCGGCATGTTGGCTGGGGTGGCCTTCGATGCCAATGGTCGCACCCAAGGCGGAATGGGCGCTGATTCGGTCGACTACGATGGCGACGGGTGGCTCGATATCATCAAGACAAATTTTTCCGACGAGATGCCGAGCCTCTATCACAACGAGGGCAAAGGTTTTTTCACCGACGTCACAGTTCCGGCTGGTCTGGGCGGTGAAACCACCTCGGTGAAATGGGGCGCTGGCTTTGTCGATTTCGATGATGACAGCCGGCCTGATATTTTGATCGTCAGTGGCTCAATCTACCCGCCGGGGACCGGTGTGCGCCACCAACTCCCGAAGACCGACAGCAAGATGATTCTGATGCGCAATATTGACGGCAATCGTTTTGCGAACGTCTCCGACCATGTGGGTCCGGCATTTGCGGAGTCCCGATGCGGTCGCGGCGTTGCCTTTGGCGACATCTTTAATAAAGGCCACACCGCCTTCGTGGTCAACAATATGAACGATTATCCTTCGCTGCTTCGCAACCAATCGCCCCCGCCGAACGCCTGGTTGCTGGTGAAGTTGCTAGGAACCAAGACCAACCGATCCGCGATCGGCACCCGCGTCGTTGTGGACGCGAACAACCGGCGGCAGATACAAGAGGTTCGAAGTGGCGGAAGTTTTTGTTCTCAGAACGATCTCCGCTTGCATTTTGGCTTGGGAGCTGCAAGAGACGCGCGTGTTCAAGTCCGGTGGCTGGGCGGTACGGAAGAAACGCTGGAGCATGTGCCTGGCAATCGGTTCGTCGTGATTCAGGAAGGCAAAGGGATCGTCTCACAGGAAGCGTTTTGAACTTCTTCGATCGTGCTATCGTGCTCCCTTTCACCGTTGTTACGCTCATTATCCTGACCCTCTGCATCCCCAGAATTGCATCGCCTCAGACCACTGATGTTCAAGCGGCTTACGAGCAGGCTCTCGAACTTCTCCGAAATGGTAAAGATGCTGAAGCGCTGGCACTGGTCGAGACTGCTATAGATGCTGGGGCTCGTGATCCGTCTCTCTACAATCTCAAGGGTCTCGCCGCGAGCGAACTCGGTCGCAATCAGGAAGCGGAGGAAAGTTTCCAGACCCTGGTTCGCCTCTCGCCAAAGTCGGCTATGGGATACAACAACCTTGGGGTTCTGTTTTCGAAGCTTAGCCGCTATCAAGACGCCGCGGCTGCCTTCCGTGAAGCGCACGCGCGCGAGCCGCAAAACTTCAGCGCTTTGCTCGGGCTGGGAACGTCTCTCGTGGCATTGCACCAGTACGCGGAGGCAGCAGATTGTCTGCAAAAGGCATGGCAGGTTCGTTCGGCGGATTTTCAGACGGGATACGAGTGGGCGCTCGCGCTGCGCGAATCAAAGCAAGCTGCAGAAGCGAAGAAAGTGCTGAATCGGTTTTCCCCGCCTCAGGACTCCGAGCTGGCAGTCAGGTACTATTCGCTGGCTGGGGTCGTGGCGGAAGATCTCAACGAAGCCGCGGCTGCATCGGAGTTTTATCGTCGAGCCTTCGCTATCAGCCCAAGCTCGTATGAAATCTATCTCGCTCTAGTGCGCACAACTCTTTCTGCCGGAAGTACGCTGCCCCAAGAAGAACTGCCTTCGCCGCCTCAGCGTCTTTCCGCCGAGCAAAACCAGGCACTCGGTCTTCTATTTATGTCGCACGGGGCGCATGAGCAGGCGATTCCACGATTCGAGGGGATTCTGCGGCAAGACCCCTCTAACGAGGCTGCAACGCTGAACCTCGCGCAAGCTTACTCTAACGCTGGGAAGGCCTCAGCAGCGATCGATCTGATCCGGCGGACGCTGGGAGGACATCCTTCAGCCGTTCTATACAACATGCTTGCCGGCCTGCAAGAGGAATCAGGCGAATATGTGGAGGCTGTCCGAAGCTATCAGAACGCGGTGGAACTCGACCCCGCCAAAGAGCAGTATTACTTCGACCTTGGCATGGAGTATCTTTCCCACTTTACATTTGGGCCGGCGGCCGATGTCTTCCGCGTGGGCACGCAGAAATTTCCGAATTCGTCCCGGCAATATCTAGGGCTTGCTTTCAGTCACTATGCGGTGCGCGAGTACGCCGAAGCGGCTGACGCCTTCACGACCGCGCTCGAAATTGCCCCCGATTCGCCGGCGGTTTTTCAGGCTTGGAATACCGTCCTGAGTTTTCTGGCGCCGCAGGACTGGGAAGCTTTACTGCCGCGTCTGAGCCGTCTCGCTGCCGAGCATCCGCAAAGCGCGGAGCTCGCCTTCAGTTACGGCGCGGCGCTCTTCCATTCAGAACTTGCCAAGGGAGAAACGGCTGTTTTGGATCGGCCACAAACCTTTCTCGAGAAGGCGGTGCGATTACGGCCGAAGTTCGCCGTGGCACATCTCGAATTGGGTGGTCTTTGCGCGGCAAGAAAGCAGGACCAGAAGGCGGTCGACGAATACCTTGAGGTCATCCGCGACGATCCTAAGTTGGACATCGCGCACTATCGACTGGGCCAAGTCTATCGAGGGATGAACAAGATGGAGTTGGCCACGCAGGAGCTTGCCCGCTATCAAGAGCTATCCCGCCTGCACCAGGAAGAACTCAAGCGCAACCGTAGCGCCATTCAGCAGTTCGTGCTTTCGCAGCCGGCCAAGGCTCTGGGCAAGCCGAACGACTAACGCTGTCCTGCCTCGTTCAATGATGGAAAACAAGTAGTTCTCACTGGGACTGACCTTCCGGAAAGAACCTTTGCCTCCGCTCCTCATTGCCATACTCTATTCGGTGAGCTGCCGGCTGCTTGTCAGGGGCCATGCTCCTCTCACGGTCTGCCAGTCGGACTGCTCTGGTTGATCTGTTGCCTGAGGTGAGGGCTTGTAATCTCGTGCATCCTGGCCTTTTTGGCGGCGTGCTACTTCGATGTGGCGGCCAACTAACTACAGCGTCGGCTGAATCAATGCAACCCCCGCCGCCAGGGAAAGCTGCCTACTTCAACACGGAATCCTCTGAATGAGTACGATAAGGCGAACTTGAATCTTGTACGTGGTCATCGTGTACGTTTGCAGGTCTAAGGGGTGAAGGTAGGAGCATTGTTGATTAGCCCGCTGCGTATCAATCACAAACTTCTGTGGCTCTTGTGGATATCAGCATGGCATCTCACACAAAGAGTGATCAGATTCTCGTCCGAGTCGTCCCCGGCCTGGCTGCGAAATGCCTTGTGGTGAACTTCAAGATTCGACATCGTGCCGCAACTCTGGCATCTCCAACCGTCTCGACGTAATACTTGCTGACGCACGTCGTCGTACAACTCGGGCGAGAATCGCAGCCCCGGATTCTTGGGTCGAATTTGATTCATGATGCCTTCTCAAGTACATGAGCCACAAATGCTTGTTGTTGTTCAGCCGGCAGGAAGCTGAAGCATCGTGAGATCGAGTGCAAAAGCACGTCCGGACATCCATTGTCCAGGTTTACTCCTGCTAAGAAATCCGCACAAATCATCTCTAAGCAGTACCCTCGAGATTTGTCTGTTCCTAGCATCAAAGCTGCAGTCTCGATCGCCTGCTCGATCAGCGGTATCTGCGTCTTATACAGTTTGAAGTAGATAATCTCCCACGGTTCCGTCTCCCGCCCGGTCAACTCCTTTTCGACCTCACGTTTGAACTGTTCCTTAGGTAGCGAGTGAGCTTTGTGCAACCAGGTTGCACAATCGAACTCCTGCCCATCCCTCCTAGCCAGCTTCGCCAGTTCCAACCCCTTCGTCCATCCCACTTCTTTCAGCTCTCTCCGCACCTGTGGCGGCAAATGCTCGTGGATCGACATCAGGTAGTAAGCTTTCCGCCTCGATTCCGGGAACCGCTTCGCTAGAAATTCATCGAAGGATTTGAGGTTCTCCAGCCGCCAGTATTGACCCGCTCGGAC